>CAJXAC010000046.1 GCA_913050035.1 uncultured Gammaproteobacteria bacterium
AACTCGCGACAAAATTACCCGCACTAACGTGGCCAAGCTCTATTCTCTCTAGCACCCCTGAACCTTGACTGGGTGAGTATGGCGATTAAGCATGGGCTGGAGAATCCCTGTTGCCACTAGCGTCCTTCAAGATATCCGGCAAAGGCTGGCACCACAGCTATTGCCAGGAAAAAGGAATTGGTTATCGACAAGGTAAACGTTGCACCCAGAGTAGAGGTGAAAACGCCAACATCCTCCATTGGAGACTTTGTTCTAAGGCTCTGAACAATCCTTAACTTTGTGTGGTGCCCAAGATTCACCGGCACATCTTTGCAGAAGTAATAGATGCCACGCTTGGTGTATGTATATCTTGGATTAAAAGTATCTACCATTTTGTCTACCCTAAATCGTCATGTTTGAGAAAACATGAGTAAATTCAGGGAGCTATGGACTACTTGAGAGCAGATCTGGTACCCGGGGTCGGACTCGAACCGACACAGTGTTTCCACCGGGGGATTTTGAATCCCCTGCGTCTACCAATTTCGCCACCCGGGCAGGGCTTGCTTGTGCGAAGGCGAGCATTCTGCCCAAGGCCTGCACCAGTTACAATAGCCGTACCTTTTCATTTGGTCAGTAAAGCCAATGTTATTGTCAGATTTCGATTATGACCTACCTGAACGTTTAATCGCTCAGCAGCCATCAACCCAGCGCGATGGGTCGCGGTTATTGCATGTGCGGCCAGATGGCTTGGATCACTTGATGTTTAGCCAACTGCACAGTGTGCTGCGGCCCGGTGACTTGCTGGTGCTGAATAACACTAAAGTTGTGAAAGCGCGCCTACACGGCAAGAAAGAAACGGGTGGTGCTGCTGAGATACTGCTTGAGCGTGTGCTCGAGGATGGCAGCGGCGCTAGCAATCGTGCGCTATGTCAGGTTCGGGTCAGTAAGCCTTTACAGGAAGGGCGGCACCTGCTGATTGCTGATCAGTCGGTGGTGTGTCTGGGTCGAGAAGGAGAATTTTATCTGCTGCAATTTCCCCAGCCGGTATTCGATTTTTTAGAGTCCTATGGCGAATTGCCCTTGCCACCGTATATCCAACGGGATGCTGCATTGGCCGAGCCAGAACAAGATGCCCAACGTTATCAAACCGTCTTTGCTGCAGTGCCTGGTGCAGTAGCAGCGCCCACTGCGGGTTTGCACTTTAGTGAGGGCCTGTTAGCCCAGCTACAATCTGCTGGTATAAGTTCGACCACGCTTACTTTGCATGTCGGCGCGGGCACTTTTCAGCCGGTACGTGTGAATGACCTGTCGCAACATCAAATGCATTTAGAGCACTATCATGTGCCGGAAAGTGCGGTAGCAGATATTCGTCGTACCCAATCCAGCGGAGGACGTGTGGTGGCGGTTGGGACTACGGTTGTGCGTGCGTTAGAGAGTGCTGCATCGGTGTCAGGCCAGCTACAAGCTGGTTCTGCGGGGTCCCAGTTGTTTATTACGCCTGGGTTTAAGTTCAATGTGGTGGAGGCGCTGATTACCAATTTCCATTTGCCGCGCTCGACGTTACTAATGCTGGTCAGCGCATTTGCCGGCGTAGAGCGCATGCGTGAGGCCTATGCTGCCGCTATAGAGCAAGAGTATCGATTTTTCAGTTTTGGTGACGCGATGTTCCTGCAGCGCGACAGTGATCAATAATTGGCGTATGCCATAACTAACCCGAGGACAAATGTGTTTGATTTGCTAACAACCGACGGACTTGCACGGCGTGGGCGCCTGCAGTTACCCCACGGCACCGTAGAAACGCCGGTTTTTCAACCCTGCGGTACTTATGGTTCGGTAAAAGGTATGACGCCTGTGGATCTGACCGCAACAGGCACCCAAATGCTGTTGGGGAATACCTTTCATTTAATGCTGCGGCCTGGCGATCGGCAGATCCGCAAGTTGGGGGGGTTGCATGAATTTATGGGTTGGTCCGGACCCATCCTAACCGACAGTGGCGGCTTTCAGGTGTTCAGCCTCGGTGACTTGCGTAAATTGAATGAGCAAGGCGTGGTTTTTCGCTCGCCAGTGAATGGCGACAAAGTTGAGTTAACGCCGGAGTCCTCAATAGGGGTTCAAGCGAATTTGGGCTCGGATGTAGTGATGGTGCTCGACGAGTGTACTGCTCATCCGGCCACACCTAGGCAGGCTGAAGAGTCGATGCAGTTGTCTCTGCGTTGGGCCCAGCGCTCGCGTGAGGCCTTCAATCAAGGCCGGGATGACAGTGTTAATCCTGGGGCAAAGTTGTTCGGCATTGTTCAAGGGGGTATGTACGAAGACTTACGGCGCGTCAGTTTAGACGGTTTGCAAGAGATTGGATTTGACGGTTACGCCATCGGCGGGCTGTCGGTTGGCGAAAGTAAGGAGGACATGCAGCGCGTAATGGAAGCGCTGTTGCCGCATATGCCAGAGCAAACGCCGCGCTATCTTATGGGCGTTGGCACGCCACAAGATTTGGTCCGAGGCGTCGCCTTGGGTGTGGATATGTTCGATTGTGTTATGCCCACGCGTAATGGGCGAAATGGCTACTTATTCACGCATTCTGGTGTCGTGAAGATCCGTAACGCTAAACATAAAGACTCCGACCGACCGATTGACGAGCGCTGTGGATGCTATACCTGCCAGAACTTTTCGCGCGCTTATTTGCATCATCTGGATCGTTGCGGCGAAATGCTTGGCGGCATGCTGATGACCCACCACAACCTACATTACTACCATAACCTGATGGCCCAATTGCGTGAGGCTATTGAAACGGGTACATTCCGCACGCTTGCGCAATCCCTGTTTAATGATTGGAACAAAAACGATGAGTTTGTTTGAAACTACCGCTTATGCAGCACCAGCGGCCGGTCCTGGTGGTGACGCCGGCATAATCAATTTGATCATGCTCGGCGGCTTCGTGCTGATTTTCTATTTCTTGCTGATCCGCCCGCAGAATAAGAGGCGTAAGGAGCATCAAGAATTGGTGTCGTCCCTGAATAAGGGCGATGAAGTTGTTACTGCCGGTGGCGTGGTGGGCACCATTACTAAGGTCGAAGATGACTTTGTGAAGGTGCAGGTCAGCGACCAGGTAGAAATGCGAGTGCAAAAGTCCGCTGTAGGAGCAACTCTGCCAAAGGGAACACTCAAGTCTCTGGACTAAACGGATTTGGGCTTGGCTACGGTGGTAGCTAAGCCCAGTGAATGTGCTTGCTTACAGTGATTATCGGCGAAAATTAAATGGCTGAACTCCCTCCTAATGGAACACCTTTGTTGGGTGTGCCGCGCCGTAGCAGCGCGCCACTCAACTCTTTTGCGTTGTGGCAGTACTTGCTTATTTTCGCGGTGGTGTTGATTGGTTTGACCTACGCCGCGCCGAATGTATTTCAGCCGGATCCGGCCATTCAGATTCGGGCTCTTGATCAGCGTGCTGTTCAGGGTGCCGCGAGCGATGCCGCTAACCAAGCAGTGTTGGCGCGTATGCAAACGCTTCTGAGTGAGGCCGGTATCGCGCTGAAAGGCGCGGATCTTCAGGGTGATTCGGTCATATTGCGGGTCGACTCCGATGAAGCGCAACTGCAGGCTCAAGAAGTGGCAACAGCCGCGCTCAATGCCAATGGTCTGAATTACGTGGTGGCGTTGGCTAGTGCCAGCACCACGCCCCAGTGGTTACAAAACCTTGGCGGCGAGCCCATGAGTCTGGGCCTAGATCTTTTTGGGGGTTCGCACTTTCTGCTCCAGGTAAACATGGACGAGTACTTAGAGCGGGTGGTAAATAATACCGCTGAAAGCATGCGCGACACCTTAATCGATGCCCGCATCCGCTTCACTCCTCGGCGTAATTGGGTAGTGGGTCAGGCTATTGAAATAGCCTTTAGAGATGAGACCAGTCGTGATGATGCCCGTGCCGCGTTAACAGATTTTCAAGACTTCGAGTTGAGTGTGCGCGATGTAGATGACTCGCCGGGCCTGCGCTTTACTCTCACCAACGAAAAGGTCCGCGCACTCGAAGACCGTGCCATTAGTCAAAACCTGACCAGCTTACGTAATCGTGTCAATGAGTTGGGTGTTTCCGAGCCGCAGGTTCAGCGGCTTGGTCGAGAGCGTATCGTCGTCGATTTACCTGGTATTCAGGATAGTGCGCGGGCGAAAGAGATTCTGAATAAATTCGCGAATTTGGAGTTTCGTTTAGAGGCGTTACCCAATGCCCGCCGTTCGCAGATTGAAACCTATCCATACAATGGGCGTGATCAAGAGATCATGCGGCGCAATATTGTCACGGGTAACAATGTTCAGGACGCGAAACAGTCCTATGACCCTGAAACTGGGCAACCTCAGGTCAACATTGAATTGGATAATGACGGTGGACGCAGAATGAATGCGGTCACTAAAGATAATGTTGGTCGTGCTATGGCGATCTTGTTTATTGAGCAAAGGCCAGGGGTACGCAAAACCACAGTGAATGGCGAAGTCGTCGAAGAGTTTTATACCGAGGAAGATCGGCGGCTGATTAGTGTTGCGACGATTCAGTCGGCACTAGGATTTAGTTTCCGTATAACTGGCCTGGGCCTGCGTGAGGCTCAGGATTTGGCGTTATTGCTGCGTGCCGGTGCGCTCGCCGCGCCAATGTACATCGTTGAGGAACGTACTGTGGGCGCGCAACTTGGCGACGAAAATATCCAGCGGGGTTGGCAATCTGTTGGCATTGGTTTCGTTCTGGTGCTGATTTTCATGATCTTTTACTACCGACTGTTTGGTTTGGCCGCGAATATCGCGTTAACTACAAACTTGGTCTTATTGGTAGCGATTATGTCGGTGCTTGGCGCTACGCTAACGCTACCGGGAATTGCCGGGATCGTATTGACGGTGGGTATGGCAGTGGACGCGAATGTGCTGATTTTCTCTAGGATTAGAGAAGAACTGCATAACCATCCGCCCCAGCGCGCTATCCAAGCAGGTTTTGACCGAGCATTGCTGACAATTACCGACGCCAACGTCACCACGTTTTTTGTGGCGATCATTCTGTTGTCCATAGGCAGTGGCCCTGTGCGAGGTTTCGCGGTGACTCTCGCGGTGGGAATCGTAACATCCATGTTTACTGCAATATTGGTCACTCGAGCTCTGGTGAATTTAATGTTTGGCGGTCGTAAGTTGGAGTCATTGAAGATATGAGAACGCTCCAAATTGACTTCATGGGCAAACGCAAAATTGCCCTGGTGGTGTCCATCAGTTTGCTTTTGGTGGCCATGCTCTCGCTGGCTACCCGCGGTCTGAACCAAGGCCTGGATTTCACGGGTGGCTCCTTACTCGAAGTAGGCTTTAGCCAAGAGGTCGATCCAGAGGATGTTCGCGGCTATCTGGAAAGCACTGGCTTTAATAACGGCACGGTGCAGTATTTCGGCACTAACCGGGATTTGTTGATTCGCATGCCACCCCAGCGCGCAGCAGATCGATCCGGTTTAGGTGATGAAATTTTTGCTGCCTTACAAAGCGAATACCCTGAGATTGCGCTGCGGCAGTCAAATTATGTTGGACCAGCGGTCGGTGATGAACTCACAGAAGATGGTGGGCTTGCCTTGCTGACCGCGTTAATTGTGGTAATGATCTACATTCTTTTCCGCTTTACCAAGCAGTTCTCCGTGGGGGCAGTGGTTGCGTTGACCCACGATGTAGTGATCGTGCTGGGATTGTTTTCGATTTTTCAATGGACGTTTGATCTGACCGTGCTGGCGGCGTTACTCGCTGTGATCGGTTACTCGTTGAACGATACCATTGTGGTCAGTGACCGTATCCGCGAGAACTTTCGTAAATTGCGTAAAACCTCGCCCGTGGAAACCATCAATACATCGCTGAACCAGACTCTGGGTCGTACCTTGGTAACGTCTTTGACGACCTTATTTGTCTTGCTAGCATTGTTATTTGCTGGCGGCGAGGTCATTCGAGGATTTGCTACGGCTTTGTCCATTGGTGTCTTAGTGGGCACCTATTCGTCTATCTACGTTGCTGCCACAATGTTGTTAGCAATGAATATCACGCGTGAAGATCTTTTGGTGCCTGAGCCGGATAACGACGATAACCCAGACGGCAGTTACCCTTAAAAGCGACGCAACGGGTTTTGGCTAGCGGTTAAGTACCTGGACCATAGTGCGCCAGCACTTGGGGTTGGCGGCAATGATGTCGCCGCTGTCGAAAAACGATTCACCGCCTTTGAGATCGCTGACAAAGCCGCCGGCCTCGCGAACTAATACGATGCCCGCGGCGATGTCCCACTGGCTTAATCCCATCTCCCAAAAGCCATCGGTGCGGCCCGCCGCAACGTAAGCTAAATCAAGGGCGGCGCTGCCAGCACGGCGAATACCCCGGCAACTGCCAGTGAAGTCTTTGAGTCCAACCATGTACTCATCTAGCCGAGTTTCGATGCTGCCAGGTGGCAGCCCTGTGGCTAGCACGCAGTCCTCAAGCTTGTTGCGCGCGCTAACTCGAATGCGTTTGCCATTAAGCTGTGCACCCGAACCTCGACTGGCAATAAACTCTTCTCCGCGCACCGGGTCGTATATGATGCCGTGCTCGTGATGCCGGCCTTTCATAATGCCAATAGAAATGGCGAAGTGAGGAATGCCCTGAAGAAAATTTAGCGTGCCGTCCAGTGGATCAATGATCCACGTAAATTCGCCGTTACCAGACTTGGCGCCGAATTCTTCACCGATGATGGCATGATCCGGATAAGTTTCGCGAATCTGGTCGACAATGATCGCTTCTGCGGTTTTGTCGATATTGGAGACGAAATCGTTGGGCGCCTTGGTTTCGATGTCAAATTCTTCGGGTCGATCCATAGCTCGCAGCATGAAGTCGCCGGCTTTTCGGGCAGCGCGAAGGGCAATATTCGCCATAGGTTGCATAGGATTGTCCGGCTCTAGATTGAAGGCGCGCTAATGCTAATGCCAAGTGGTCGTCAAACCAAACGTATTATAGAAAAGTCGTCGTTGTTGGCTGGAATTTGTAAGGTTTTTTGGGCTGATCTGTGGTCAATCGAGCCCCACGGGACGGTTTATGCGGGTAATGAGTACCTCAGGTTTTGGCTCATTTAAATAAAATTGGATAGTAGCTGTCTATGTTAGATCGAATTCGTATCGTCTTGGTGGAGCCTCGGCACCCGGGCAATATTGGCAGCGCCGCGCGCGCAATGAAAACCATGGGGATCAATCAATTGGTATTAGTTAACCCAGCGCGGTTTCCCGATCCCCAGGCGGATTGGCGAGCGGCAGGCGCAATGGATGTCTTAGATAAGGCGATGGTAGTGGACGACGTTGCCAGTGCCGTCGCGGACTGTCACGTTTTAGTAGGCACCAGTGCGCGCTCCCGGCATATCCCCTGGCCTGTTGTGATGGCGAAGGAAATAGCCCCCTACATGGCCGCGCAACCGGATAGCGCCTCCATGGCTATTCTATTTGGCCGCGAAGATAGCGGCTTAACTAACGAAGAGTTGCAGCTTTGCCACAGCCATTTGCAGATTCCATCTTCACCAATTTACGGTTCTTTGAACTTAGCGATGGCGGTACAGGTTGTATGCTATGAGCTGTTTCAGCACATTGAGGCGAATCAGGCTGACAGCGACGCGAGCATCGGTGATGCTGTGGCCACAGCCGGGCCGGACACTGGAGGTTCCCAGCGAATTTGGGATCGACCTCCCGCCACCCAGCAGCAGTTCGAATCAATGCTCGAGCATCTGCAGCAGACACTCGAGAAAAGTGGCTTTGTTGATCCCGAAGCGCCAGGGCATACGCTGACGCGATTGCGACGCATGTTGGCCAGACATCAACTTGATGAGACCGAGGTGCAGATACTCCGAGGCGTGCTCAAGCACCTAAATTCGGGTCTCGATGGAGCTCCATAGGCAAAATTCGGCGCAAATTTGATGCGCAAGAACAATTGCCTTACCCCTTGTTTGACTGTCATTTTTAGGTAAACATCTGATAATGCAAAAAATTGTAGTACTCAACACTAAGGGTGGATCCGGTAAAACCACGCTGACGACGAATCTGGTGTCGTCGCTGGTGTGCAGTGGCACTAAGCCCGCTTTGATTGACCTAGATCCTCAGGGCTCCAGTACCCGCTGGCTTGCTAACCGGCCAGCCAGTGTTCCGGCTATTGCTGGTACCGAAGGCTACGCACAGTCGTCGCAAGTCACTAAAACCTGGCTGCTGCGAACTCCAGAAAACTGCGATCTAGCAGTTATCGATACCCCAGCAGCATTGTCGCGCGCAGACTTAGTTGGTGCGACACGCGGAGCCGATGCTATTTTGATTCCTGTGATGCCTTCGGACATCGATATACACGCGGCGATGAAATGCATCTCAGATTTGCTGCTGGTGGCCAAAATACGTCGGCCGGATCGAAAGATTGGCATCGTTGCGAACCGCGTTCGCACGAATACCCGGGTATATGCAAAGTTACAAAAGTTTCTAGCAAGCCTAGATATTCCGTTGATTGCCACGTTGCGCGACTCACAGAATTACACACGGGCTTTTGAATTTGGCTTGGGCATCCACGAAATGCCGTATTCTCAGGTAAAGAAAGACATAGAAGCTTGGGAAGACATTACCGCCTGGTTGCAAGAACTGCGTGAACATGCGCGGCAACATCCAGCTGCTATTCACCTGCTGCGCAGCTAATCTCTCTTAACGCAGTCTTCGACTGGCAAGCTGCGATGTCTCACTTTGAGTGCCTATCGGCTGGGCCGGCAGATTTATATACTAAGCCCTGAAATAACCAGACGCTAACAATGCCGACACCGATATACCTAGACTATGCAGCAACAACGCCTGTAGATACCCGTGTCATTGAGCGCATGGTAGCGCATATGTCCGTGGACGGAGACTTTGGTAATCCGGCGTCGCGGTCTCACGCCTTTGGTTGGCAGGCAGAAGAGGCGGTAGAAGCTGCCAGAGTGCAAATCGCGGAAGCCATTAATGCGGATCCGCGGGAAATTGTCTGGACCTCGGGGGCTACCGAGTCGGACAATCTGGCGTTAAAGGGGGCAGCATTCGAAGCCTCGCGGCGGCATCTCATAACCAGTTCCATAGAGCACAAGGCAGTGTTGGATTGTTGTGGATTTCTCCAGCAGCAGGGATTCGAGGTGACCTACTTAACCCCGGATGCTTGGGGACGCACGTCGGCGGAGCAGGTTCGCGAGGCGTTACGCGAGGACACATTAATGGTGTCTATCATGCACGTGAACAATGAGTTGGGTACGGCCAATGATTTGCGGTCGATCGGCGAAGTATGCCGTAGCAACGGAGTTTTGTTTCATACCGATGCCGCCCAAGGTTTCGGCAAGTTGCCGCTTGATGTAGAGGCGATGTACATTGATCTGTTGTCTTTATCAGCGCACAAAATCTATGGGCCGAAGGGCATCGGCGCTCTCTATGTGCGGCGCAGCCAGGGTCTGCAGTTGGCCCCGCAGATGCATGGTGGTGGTCATGAAATGGGTATGCGGTCTGGAACCTTACCCGCGCAACAGATTGTTGGTCTGGGTGCAGCCGCACAACTTATGGTCGAGCACATGGACAGCGAGCATGCCCAGCTCTCGGCACTGCGCCAGCGCTTTTTGAGTCATGTCAGGCAAATTCCCGATACCGTTGTGCATACCCACCCTGAACAGCATGTACCCGGAATTGTTAATGTCGGCTTTGCCGGTGTGGATGGTGAAACGTTGCTGCTGGCCCTGCCTGGTTTGGCTGTTTCCAGTGGTTCGGCATGCACCTCTGCTAGTGTTGAACCCTCCTTTGTTCTGCGAGGCCTAGGAATTGCCGATGATTTAGCCCATTCCTCTCTACGGTTCAGCTTTGGGCGTTTTACTGACGCTGCTGAAATTGATTCTGCGGCCCAGCAATTGGCGACCACTGTTGGTCGATTGCGTGGCTCCTAAGCATGCGTATAATGTGCGCCCTCTGAGACTGCCGCTCGTTAAAAATCAGGCAGTTTTTTCTTAAAAATGAATCACATAGCCCGTCGGTTCGGGTGCGTGATTAAGCCGCTTTGGAGACTCCTATGGCTGTGGAACGTACCTTTTCGATTGTTAAACCGGATGCTGTTGCGCGGAATTTGATTGGCGAAATATATTCGCGCTTTGAAAAAGGCGGCTTGCGCATCGTTGCCGCGAAAATGTTGCGGTTGACCGAGGAGCAGGCTGCGGGCTTTTACGCCGAACATGACGGCAAACCGTTTTTTGCAGATTTATGCAGCTACATGCGCTCTGGGCCGGTTATGGTTCAGGTTTTGGAAGGCGAAGACGCCATTGCAACTAATCGTCGGCTAATGGGTGCGACCAACCCAGCAGAAGCCGCGCCAGGTACAATTCGCGCGGATTTCGCTGAGTCGATCGATGCGAACGCCGTTCATGGCTCCGACGCACCTCAATCTGCAGCGCGGGAAATTGCATTTTTCTTCAGCGCCGACGAACTCCAGGATCGCGACGCCTAGCCGCCATGCAGAATCTGCAGAACCTTTATGGGTTTGACCGCACCCAGCTCGAAAACTTGTTTGTCGAGCAAGGGCTGCAGGCGTTTCGTGGGCGGCAGTTGATGAAATGGGTCTATCATCAAGAGCAGACTGATTTTGCTGCTATGACAGATTTGCCGTTGCGTATGCGCGAATGGCTGGCGGACAACTGCCACTTTGCAGTACCGGAAGTGGAGCGCCAATTGGTGTCAGCAGATGGCACTATAAAATGGCTGCTGCGGGTTGCGAACGGCGATCTAATTGAAATGGTGCTTATCCCCGAAAAAGGCCGCAATACCCTTTGTGTGTCATCACAAATTGGCTGCGTTCTGGACTGCAGTTTTTGCTCTACGGGTAAGCAGGGATTCAATGGTAATTTGGCCCCGGCGGATATCGTTGGGCAAATGATTTTGGCGAATCAAGCGCTTCGGGCCCGGGGTGAAAGCGTCACTAATGTAGTGCTTATGGGAATGGGCGAGCCGCTGTTAAATTTCGATGCCGTGGTCGCCGCAACAAACGTAATGAAGGATGATCATGCCTTCGGCTTAAGTAAGCGGCGAGTGACTGTGAGTACCGCGGGTGTGGTTCCCGGTATTGATAAACTGCGCGAGGTATCAGACGTGGCACTGGCGATTTCGCTGCATGCGCCAACGGACGCCTTGCGTAATGAACTAGTGCCGATTAACCGAAAATATTCAATTGAGCAATTGTTGCGGGCCTGTCGAGACTACGTTGAAGATTTAGGCCCTGCTCGTAAGTTGGTCATTGAATATACGCTGATGCGCGGTGTAAATGATCAGCCGGAGCATGCTGGTCAGCTGGCTGAGCTTCTGCAATCGTTGCGCTGTAAGATTAATCTCATTCCATTCAACCCATTCCCTGGATCTGGTTATGAGCGTCCTCTGGATGCAGATATTGAACACTTCCAAACCATTTTGATCCAACAGGGGTTCACGACTATGCTGAGGACTACACGCGGTGAAGACATTGACGCAGCCTGCGGCCAGTTAGTGGGTCAGGTGCAAGATCGAACGCGGCGCCAGAGTCGTTACCGAGCGCAGCTTGAGACAGCTCAGCCAGTGGTTGTGCGATAGAGGCGTGCAGGGCTATGGTCAACCACAATCCAAGACCTCGTGGATCAGAGAGGGCTAGTTAAGTGCAATCAGACAGCCAAGATAAGCCGACGGTCGGGGCTACTTTCGCCACGTCGCGGGAAGCAATGGGCATTTCGCGTATTGAAGCGGCAGATCTGTTGAACCTGACCCAGCGTACGATCGAAGCGTTAGAAGCGGATGATTACGAAAGTTTGCCAGGCCAGGTCTATGTTAATGGTTATGTGCGCGCCTACGCGAAAATGCTGGGGCTTGATGCGGACGATTTGATTCGCAGGTCGGCAGCGTTACATGGTGCTTCTGATGATGCGCCGGTTAATGACGAGGCGGAGGAACCTGCCAGTCGTCATTACGTCAACAAAATGCCGATCAGTTTGACCCTAAAACAATGGGGCTTGGTTGCCCTGGGCTTGGTCGGTTTAGTGCTGCTTGTCAGCTTTTTTGATGATATTCCGCGACCAAACAACCAGCCTGTCGAAACTGTCAGGTCGGCAGCTGAAGCCGGTGCGAACCCTGTGATGGGCGTAACTAAGTCGCCAATTTCCAGACCAGAGGTTGATCAGTCCGAGCCTGAGATGCGGTTATTGGACACAGCGCCCGAAGAACCTATGGACGGCGAAAACCTTGCTTTGGTGACAACCAACGACGAGGTCGCGGAGCAAGTTGACGCCACTCTTAGTTTCGAAGGGGTTGAGGGTTCGGGTGACGGCCAGACCGAGCCAGCAGACGGGGCTGACTTAAATATTAGCGAAGATCCAGACGCGATGACTGACGCGGCTAGCGATACCGCGGTGTTGTCAGAAGTCATTGATGCAGATTCATCTAGCCCACCGGGGTTAGAAACAGAAGCCGCGCCCGCAGCGGATCAGGAAACAGCAGTAACAGAATCAGCAGAAGCCGTTGCCGCGGAGGAGCCTGCTGCTAATGGATTTAAGGTGCCATACTTTGGTGAGGACGAAAGTGGTGCACGAAAATTATCTGTAACAGGTAACGAGCAACTGCGCTTTGAGTTTGCTGCAGATTGTTGGATCGAAATACGCGGTGCCGATGACGCACTCCTATATGCAGACCTCGGTCGCGCCGGTCAGGTACGCCGCTTTGTCGGTGTTGGCCCATTCAAGTTGAAAATAGGTTTTGCGGAGGGTGTTAAATTGTTCTTTGACGCCCAAGAAGTGGACTTGGCACCCCATACGCGTAATCAGATGGCGCGATTGGAGTTGGGGCAATGAATAAGGTGAAGGGCACCGCTGATGGTTAAAGCCGTGCGCGGGATGCGTGATATTTTGCCTGCGCACACGGAGCGCTGGCGGCGGGTAGAGACGAGTATTCTGCAAATGCTGCGCAGTTACAGCTATGCGGAAGTGAGGCTGCCGCTGTTGGAATATACTGAATTGTTCGCGCGCGGCGTTGGCGAAGCCACCGATATCATTGAGAAAGAAATGTATTCTCTGGCGGACCGCGATGGCGATTCGCTGAGCTTACGTCCTGAAGGCACTGCCAGTTGTGTACGTGCGCTGGAAGAGCACGGGTTGTTATATAACCAGACTCAGCGGGTATTTTATGCCGGTCCAATGTTTCGCTACGAAAAACCGCAAAAGGGTCGCTACCGTCAGTTCAGCCAAATAGGCGCGGAGGCCTATGGGTTTGCCGGGCCGGATGTGGATGCAGAACTTATTGCGCTTGGTTACGCCTGCTGGCAGCAATTAGGCATAACTGATCGAGTGCATCTGCAACTCAACACTCTGGGATCAGGCGCTGCTCGTGTGGCGTTTCGGCAGGCTTTAATGGACTACTTACAGCCCCATGCTGAGGCCCTAGACCCAGACAGTCAGCGGCGTTTGCAGACTAACCCTTTGCGCATTCTCGATAGCAAGGTCGCTGCCACCCAAGCAATAGTAAAAGACGCACCACAGCTTATAGACTTTGTTGACGCCGAGGGTTTAGAGCACTTCCAAGCATTACAGGAGTTATTGCAGCAGCTGGGTATCCCATTCCAGTTGAATCCAAACCTCGTGCGCGGACTGGACTATTACACCCATACGGTATTCGAGTGGGTGACCGATGATCTAGGCGCGCAAGGTGCCGTATGTGCGGGTGGGCGTTACGATGGCCTAGTTGAACGATTGGGGGGGCGAGACACGCCAGCGGTCGGCTTTGCAATCGGTTTAGATCGCGTGGTGCTGTTACATGAATTAGCGCACCCGGATCACAGCGACAATTCGGCTGACGTATACATCTGTGTTACCAGTGCAGAGGCGCTAAGCGCCGCCATGCAACTAGGGCAACAACTACGTGGGGCGGCACCGGGCTTGCGTGTGCGGGTGCATATGGGTGGCGGCCAATTAAAGAAACAATTTAAGCGCGCCGACGCCACTGGCGCGACTTGGGCCGTGCTCTGTGGGGCGGAGAACCAGGACGATGAGCTGGTTATTAAGCATTTGCGCGATGCGGCGATCGGTCAGCGCCAGTTGCCGGTTGCTGAGGCATT
The DNA here is from genome assembly GCA_913050035.1 of uncultured Gammaproteobacteria bacterium. Lineage (GTDB taxonomy): Bacteria > Pseudomonadota > Gammaproteobacteria > Pseudomonadales > Azotimanducaceae > UBA4421. The sequence goes on from CAJXAC010000046.1 coordinate 14,095, forward strand.
AATGCAACTACAGCAGATATAAGCAGACACCCCAGACGCGAGTTGTGACAAAATGCGCCCTCGGCGGTGCGCGATGGCAAATAACGCATACGGCAACTAAGAAGGATAAGTGGAGACTTGACGAGTGTCAGAATATCTCAGCGATGAAGAACAAGCTGCGCGGTTGCGCTCTTGGTGGGTAGCTAACGGCCTTAATGTGCTGATAGTCAGCGTCTTAACCATTGGGGGATTTGTCGGTTACCGGTCCTATTCTGACTCTGCCCAAGAGAGTGCGGAGGCGAGTACGGCTGCCCTCGCGGATTATCAAGAAGCCGACGCTGCAGAGCGCGCTCTTTTGGGGCAAAAGCTTGTGGAACAGTTTCCGGGCACAGCTCAGCATGTATTGGTATTGCTGCGTCGCGCGTCGGTAGCGGCCGAGGAATCGCGGTTAGATGATGCCGAGCAGGCGTTAAAGTCGGCTATTGCTGTTGCCGATGAGGCTTTGCTGGCGGATTTGGCGCGCATTCGGCTTGCCAGAGTGTTGCAGGGTCTAACGCGTAGCGATGAAGCATTAGCGCAGTTAGCCCAAGTGACCAATCCAGGCTACCGCTCATGGGCGTTAGAAATTCAAGGCGACATCTATATGGCGACAGATGATGTGGCCAAAGCCCACGAGGCCTACAGTGCGGCAATGGATGCGCTTACGGAAGGCGAAGATCGGCCAATCTTAAAGGTTAAGTTGGACACGGCTGCACCGTCGAATGGTAAATATGTGCCCCTTCAAGACACCCTAGATGATGCGCTCCGTAAGGCCGAACAAACGTTGAATGAGGCTGCCGCTGCGGATGCCGGGATGGAATCACCGAATGATTAATCTAGCCACAAGACGCTTGCTCGCGCTGCCCTTGCTCGCGCTGACGCTAGGGGGCTGTAGCTGGTTCAGCTGGTTGCCTTGGGTCGACGATGACGCAAAAGTAGATGAAACCAAACCTGCTAAGCTCGAGCCGTTCGAAGCTGAGGTGCGAGTATCAGTGCAATGGCAGCGTAAGGTTGGCGATGGGCTGGGTAAAAAATATATTCGCTTAGTGCCGAGTGTGGTTGCCGATCGGATCATCGCTGCAGATGGTTATGGTGCATTGGCGGCGTTTGATCGTTTTACCGGTAAGCCTATTTGGCAGCAACAGTACGCTGCGGTAGAGCGCACCGGATTTGGCGTGCAGCGCCTTCTTGACCGGCGCGATCCAGCCTTTGTCAGCGGCGGTGTTGGCGTCGGTGAGGGTCTGGTGTTGATGGGTACCACCCATGGCGAAGTTGTGGCTTTGAGTGTCGCCGATGGCTCCGAGCTGTGGCGCACACGAGTTGGTACCGAAGTTGGGTCAGCGCCCACAACGGGCGGTGGCAAAGTTTTCGTGCAGACGATTGATGATCGCATCAGTGCGTTAGATGCGGCTACCGGTGCCGTCGCGTGGACCTATGATAGCCAAATGCCACTGCTTACTTTGCGCGGAACCAGTGCTCCGGTGTTTGATCAGGGCATATTGTACTCGGGCTTTGCGAACGGCAAGGTTGTGGCCCTGCGTGCCGAAAATGGTGAGCCCATGTGGGAGCAGCGGGTGATGTTGCCCGAGGGGCGCTCTGAATTAGATCGTATTGTGGACGTGGACGCGCGGATCGAGCTGGACGGTGGATCAATGTATGCGTTTGCGTATCAAGGTCGTGTCACTGCTATCAGCCGTCGTGAGGGTCGTCCAATGTGGGAACAAGAACTGTCAGGCTATCTAGATATGGCCCAAGGCTATGGCCAGCTTTACGTTGTTGATGCGGACGATACCGTTAGCGCTATTGACAAAGCCAGTGGCGAGGTTAATTGGCAACAAAGCGCGTTTGCGCGGCGCAAATTGACCGCGCCGTTAGCGTTTTCTAATTATTTGGTCGCGGGTGACGAAGAGGGCTATCTTCACGTTATGGCCCAACGCGATGGCCGTTTGGTAGGGCGTCGTAAGTTAGGTGGTAAGGGTTTGCGTACCCAGCCGATTATCGCGGACGATATGATGTATACCCTCACCAATGCAGGAACGCTGGCCGCGCTTAAGGTCACGCTGAATTAACTCATGCTGCCAAGCATTGCTTTGGTTGGCCGGCCTAACGTAGGTAAGTCGACACTCTTCAACAAACTTACCCGCAGCCGTGACGCGCTGGTAGCTGACGTGCCCGGACTCACTCGGGATCGCCGTTACGGTCGTATGGAATTTGATGGTGGCGCGGCAACTCTGATCGACACGGGCGGTCTATTCGGTGACGACGTGCTAGCTGACGCGCTGACACAACAAACTCGGTTGGCGGTTAATGAAGCGGACATCGTGCTCTTGATGTTCGACGGGCGTGACGGTGTCACCGCCGCAGATGAAGACGTTGTAGAGTATCTGCGCAAGTCTAATGTTGCCTTCATCCCTGTGATCAACAAGATTGACGGTCTGCCTGAACATGAAATTACTGCAGAGTTTGGGCGTTTTGGTTTCGATCGATTTTTGCAGATCTCAGCAAGTCATAGTCGCGGTTTAAAGCATCTGCGCGAGCACCTTTTGGCCGTTATCCAAGACATGGATTACAGCGTAGACGCTGATGACGATCTAGATGCTAATGGCATTCGTGTTGCCGTGGTGGGTCGGCCGAATGTCGGCAAATCGACTCTCGTGAACCGGCTGGTGGGCGAAGAGCGTCAGGTGGTTTTCGACATGCCCGGCACAACTAAGGACGCAATAGACATACCGTTCAGCAAAGATGGTGTGGACTTTGTGCTGATTGATACCGCCGGTGTGCGCCGTAAAGGCCGAGTGTCGGAAATTACTGAAAAATTTTCCGTGGTCAAAGCATTGCAGGCTATGGAGCGCGCCCACGTGGTGATACTGGTATTGGATGCCCAAGAGGGTGTGGTCGAGCAAGATTTGCATGTGCTCAACTATGCGCTGGAAGCGGGTGCCGGCATGGTAGTGGCGGTGAATAAATGGGATGGTTTGGACGCTGACCACAGGCAGGCGGTGAAAAAAGCATTGGATCGTAGATTGTCCTTTATCCCGTGGGTGCCCTTACAAATGATTTCGGCATTGCACGGTACGGGCGTTGGGCACTTACTGGATCAGGTACAGAGCATTCATAAAATTGGCGCTTTTGAGGTATCGACTTCGATGCTCACGCGGTTACTGCAAAATCTTGTGGCGTCCCATCCTGCGCCCGCAGTGCGTGGGCGACCAATAAAGCTCAAAGTGGCTACTCGTGGTGGCGCGCATCCGCCGAAAATTGTGGTGCACGGCAACCAACTCAGTTCGCTACCAGCGAGCTATCGCCGGTTTTTAGAAAATGGTTTTCGCGAGGCGCTGAACCTGTTGGGCAATCCGGTAAAGATTGAATTGCGGGACTCAGACAATCCGTTTGCAGGACGCAAGAATCAGCTTACCCAGCGCCAGCTGGATCGGCGCAAACGGGTGATTAAGCACCGTAAGTCGAAACGCTAAAGTAGTAACCGCTAGGGTTGCAGGCCCACCGCATCAGCCAGGGCAGAGCGAAAGGTAAGAGGGTCAATACGGTAGCCATTTAGGCTCACAGACCAGTGCAGATGAGGCCCGGTGACACGACCGGTGGCGCCGACTAGACCGATCTGCTGATTTTGTTCGACCACTTGGCCAGTAGTAACGGATTGCTCACTTAAATGGCAATACATAGTGATTAAGCCTTGGCCATGATCTAAAAAGACCGTTTTGCCGTTGTAGTAAAGATCATCAACCAATGCCACGGTGCCCGGTGCTGGGGCAGTGATTGGCGTACCCGTTGGCGCGGCAATATCCAAGCCGCTATGGGGGCTACGGGGTTGATCGTTAAAGAACCGTCGATGCCCAAATAAGCTCGTGGTTCGCCCTTGCAGTGGCATAGTAAAACCGGCGCTAAGATCAATGGCCTTCGATACCTGAGCGTATATGGCGCGCTGGCGCTTGCCCTCAGCACGGATGCGTTCCAGTTGTTGAGGATTTGGGGTCACCATTTCTTGATTTTTTAACGTAATACGCTGTTCGGTATAGCGTTTGTCGACGATTTCAAAAGTATGGGTTAGCTCTTGCCCTTGCTGCATAAAAGTCAGGGTGGCGTTGCCGAGACTTTGCTGAATCGGTATGCCGACGAGGGCAGTGTCTCCAGCAATCAGCACGGGGTGACCGTTGAACCGCACGTTTCTAGAGTTTTCTGGAACTGGCCAAGCGTAGACGCCGCCCGGGACTGCGGTAGCACCAGCAGCGTGCGCGATGTTTGCAATACTGACTAATGCTGCGGTTAGCGCAATTGCTCCACGTAAATGGATCCATAAGCGCCGCGCGATAGAGTTATTCATTGGGATTTAAGTTTCCTGATTGTAGTGATGCCGCTGGATCAACGTCCTCGACTAAAGCGGTGACGGTGCCCTTGGAAAACTGTGCGGTCACGCGATCGCCGGTGTTAAGCGCATCTGCGGATTCAATTACCCGACCCTCCGCGGAGCGAACGATTGCATAACCGCGTCCAAGGGTAGGCAGCGGACTCACGCCTTCCAGCATGCGCACCAGATTGGCTAAGCGGGTCTGGTATTGGTTGTGAGTTTGCTGCCAACGGCTGTGCAGGAGCCGTTTCGCAGCCATCAATTGTTGGCGCGCCAACTGCAGTCGCGGAGCAGGTCCCTGTAGGCGTAACCTGCCTTCGCCCTTGTCGAGTTGCGACCTAAGTGTGCGTAGTGAGTTGTTGGCTGCAGCCGATAAGCGCCGGCGCGTGTCATCGAGTCGTTGCCAGTTCTGCTGTATATGGGTTTGGGGGCTAACGAGCTGTAACGCAGTATTGTGCAGCAGCAGATTCTGGTGGCGCAGTTGATTGAGGGTCAAATTTCTTAACTGCCGGTACAGAGCGCTGACGTTGTCGGATAGATCGTTTGCATCTGGCACCATTAACTCTGCCGCTGCAGAGGGTGTTGGGGCGCGTAAGTCAGCGACGAAGTCCGCAATGGTTACGTCGATCTCGTGGCCTATCGCCGACACCACTGGCGTCGTCAGAGCATAAATCGCCCGCGCTACCGATTCGGAGTTAAAGCACCATAAATCTTCTAAGGAACCGCCGCCCCGGGTTAGCAAAATTACATCTGGCCGTAAATTTTCAGCCTTGGCCAGCGCTGCTAGAATTTGCGGTTCTGCCTCGGCACCTTGCACAGCGGTGGGGATGAGTGTTACGCGCAGTCGTGGATAACGGCGGCGCCAAACGGCCAACACATCATGCACTGCGGCCCCTGATGCAGAGGACACAATGACCGCTGTCTCCGGTTGCTGAGGTAGGGCCTGTTTATGCTCGGTGGCGAATAGACCCTCGCTTGCGAGTTTCAGCTTTAACGCATCGAAAGCCTGTCGCAGTGCGCCTTCGCCTGCAGGCTCCATCTGCTCGACAATGATTTGAAAGTCACCGCGGTTTTCGTACAGGCTCACCCGGCCCCGAATCAGCACCTGCTGACCATCGCTAGGCTGCATACTGACCCGCATATTGCGATTTGCGAACATTGCACAGCGCACTTGGGCATTGTCGTCTTTGAGGGTGAAATACCAGTGCCCCGAGCGCGGCCGGGCGAAGTTTGAGAGTTCGCCGGTGACCCAGACTTGACTAAAGCGCTGTTCGATAGTCACCCGGGCCTCGCGATTAAGCTGGCTGACGGTGACTACGCTGCGTTGTTGGCTTTCCTCTTTCATGTCTCATTGATCAATGGGCAGGGTGGAGTTTAGGCCGAACCGCAGACAAAGCCTAATGCTGTTGTGCGAGTAGTCGATTAGGCGAAACCTTAATGGCTGATCAGCACGGCTCGCATTTACTTATGCCCGACGGGTCGCTAAAATCTGACTTTTGCGGGGTTCTCAATGTTGCGTATTGCCACTGACGCGCTCACCTTCGACGACGTTCTCCTCCTGCCGGCCTATTCACAAATCTTGCCTTCTGAAGTCACCTTGAATTCTCGGGTGTCGCGAAATATCGCGTTGAATATACCCATGGTGTCGTCGGCAATGGATACCGTTACTGAAGCACGCCTAGCCATTGCGATTGCGCAAGAAGGCGGTATTGGTGTTGTGCATAAAAATATGCAGCTCGAACAGCAGGCGCGGGAGGTTCGTGCTGTTAAGAAATTCGAGTCTGGAATTATCCGCGACCCCGTAACCATTACCCCATCGGCGTCAATGGAAGAGCTGTTCAATTTGACCCGGGATCATGGGATCTCCGGGGTGCCTGTGGTCGACGGAGCGAAATTGGTTGGCATCATTACCAGTCGAGATGTGCGTTTTGAACAACGCACCGGGGTCAGTGTTGCAGACATCATGACGCCACGGGAGCGTCTGGTAACGGCTAAGGAGGGCACCGACTTTAATGAGATACGCCGCCTGCTGCACGAGCATCGAATCGAAAAAGTACTATTGGTCGCTGACGATGGTCAGCTTACCGGCATGGTGACCGTAAAAGACATAGCCAAGGCCGAAGCCTTTCCTACTGCGTGTAAGGATGAGCAGGGCCAACTGCGGGTTGCCGCCAGCGTGGGCATTAGCGCAGATACCGACGACAGAGTTGCAGCGCTGGTAGAGGCGGGTGTGGATTTGGTAGTTGTTGATACGGCTCACGGACATACCAAGGGCGTGTTGGATCGGGTCAGCTGGATCAAGCAAAAGTACCCTAACCTAGATGTTATGGGCGGTAACGTTGCTACCGCAGACGGAGCGCGAGCACTAATCGACGCGGGTGCTGACAGTGTCAAGGTAGGGATTGGCCCCGGCTCAATTTGTACCACACGCATCGTCGCGGGTATTGGTGTGCCGCAGATTACTGCCGTGTCTGCGGCTGCCGAGGTGGGTGCAGAGGCCGGGGTGCCGATTATTGCGGACGGAGGCATTCGGTATTCGGGTGATATTGCCAAGGCCATCGCAGCAGGCGCCAGTGCCGTCATGATTGGTAGTTTGTTGGCCGGCACCGACGAAGCACCGGGCGAAGTAGAGCTATATCAGGGACGAGCGTATAAGTCTTACCGCGGTATGGGTTCGATGGGGGCAATGGCCCAGAGTTACGGATCCAGTGATCGTTACTTCCAGGAAAGCGATGGCGATTCGCGTAAATTGGTACCGGAAGGAGTCGAAGGCCGGATCGCTTATCGTGGCCCCGTGAGTCCGATCGTGCATCAGTTAATGGGCGGCTTAAGGGCGGCAATGGGATATACCGGCAGTGCCGATATTCCAACAATGAAATCCGTACCAGAATTTGTTCAGGTGAGTGCAGCGAGCATGGCTGAATCCCATGTGCACGACGTATCCATTACCAAGGAAGCGCCAAACTACCCAAGTCCGCGCTAGCGCTTGGTAACTACAGGGCGTACGCAAACTCGCGCGCTGCAGGCGCCGTTATGGAGAAAAAGCTGCCCGTGCAGGCCGCTAAAAAACAATGTCAGACCGCAACGATATACACGCCCAACGACTGCTGATTGTTGATTTCGGTTCGCAGTACACGCAGTTAATTGCCCGGCGCATTCGCGAATGCGGTGTTTACTGTGAGATTTACCCTTTCGACGTCAGTGCCGAGGCGATTAATGAGTTTGCACCCATGGGTGTCATTTTGTCAGGTGGCCCGGAGTCGGTAACCGAGCAATCAACGCCGCGCATAGACCAAAGTATTTTTGATCTCAGTGTGCCCGTGCTGGGCATCTGCTATGGCATGCAGGCCATGGCGCAGCAGTTTGGCGGTCAGGTTAGTGGTTCAGATTTGCGTGAGTTTGGCCATGCCGAGGTGCGCGGAGAGTCGGATAGTGCGTTCATCGATACGCTTCTGCAGGTGCAGGGTGGTCAGAACGTATGGATGAGTCATGGCGATAAAGTAACCGAATTGCCGCCGGGCTTTGTCTGCACAGCGAGTTCGGGTAGTGCGCCGATCGCCGCTATGGAATGCGCCGAAAAGCAATTGTTTGGTGTGCAGTTCCACCCGGAAGTGACTCATACCGCGGCAGGTTATGAACTGCTCAATTTTTTTGCGCGACAGATTTGCGGCTGTGCCGGCAGTTGGACTCCAGCGAACATTGTAGAAGACGCAATCAAGCGAGTGCGTGAACTGGTAGGTGACGACAAAGTCGTGCTCGGTTTGTCTGGTGGCGTGGATTCGTCGGTCGTGGCGGCGTTGTTGGCGCGGGCCATCGGCTCGCAGCTGACCTGTATCTTTGTTGATAATGGACTGCTGCGTAAAGATGAAAAGGGTGAAGTGGAAGCGGCGTTCAATAACGCAATTAATGCGGGAGAGATGCCGCCGTTAGACATACTAACCATCGATGCGGAGGCCGAGTTTCTAGGTAAGCTCAGTGGTCTAGATGACCCTGAAGCCAAACGTAAGGTGATTGGTAGTACCTTCATTGACGTATTCGACCGCGAGGCCAATCGGTTAGAGGGCGTAAAATGGCTGGCGCAAGGCACCATTTATCCAGATGTTATTGAATCCGCGGCATCTAAATACGGTAAAGCTCATGTTATTAAGTCACACCATAATGTGGGTGGGCTACCTGATCGTATGGACATGGAGCTGGTCGAGCCGCTGCGAGAACTGTTTAAAGATGAGGTGCGCAAGATAGGCCTGCACCTAGGTCTGCCAGAATCGCTGATTATGCGCCATCCATTCCCAGGGCCGGGATTAGGGGTACGGATACTTGGCGAAATCAAGAAAGAATACGCTGACGTATTGCGCGAGGCAGATGCGATATTCATTGAAGAGCTACGCAACGCAGATCTTTACAGTCAGGTGTCTCAAGCCTTTGCGGTCTATCTCCCAGTTAAATCAGTTGGGGTCGTCGGGGATGCGCGGCGCTACGAACACGTTATCGCGCTGCGAGCTGTGGAAACAATAGACTTTATGACCGCGCGTTGGGCCCATTTACCCTATGAATTTATCGAGCATGTCTCCAATCGCATCATTAATGAAATCGCTGCAGTGTCCAGAGTGGTTTACGACGTGTCGAGTAAGCCGCCAGCGACTATTGAGTGGGAGTAGTGGGGAGGGTATAA
>CAJXAC010000047.1 GCA_913050035.1 uncultured Gammaproteobacteria bacterium
ACTTTATCGACATATTGGAATTATTCGAAAACGACCCGGCTACTGAAGCCATCGTTATGGTGGGAGAAATAGGAGGCACCGCCGAGGAAGAAGCGGCAGCGTATATCAAAGCCAATGTCACAAAGCCCGTTGTAGGTTACATAGCGGGTGTTACTGCACCTCCGGGTAAGCGCATGGGTCATGCTGGGGCGATTATCGCAGGCGGTAAGGGCACAGCGGATGATAAATTCGCCGCACTGCAAGACGCTGGGGTACGCACGGTCCGCAGCCTCGCGGAAATTGGTGATGCGTTAGCCGACGTTACCGGCTGGTCGTAGACCTTTTACTTTCCAGTTGAATATGCCCCTGCGCACGTGGGGGCATAGATCGCCATGCTAGATCGTTCAGTCCTCTCGGGGTTGGCCTAAACATTTTGCGTTGTACAGCGCACCCAAGTGGGTCATTCGAGCACTGATCGAGTCCTGATTCTTATTCGATCGTAGCTCGTTGACGATAATTCCTTGCCAGAACACCAGCGCCATACCGGCATTTTTAACGCTGATGCCTGAGTCCTCCTTGGCCTGTTCGAAAGTTGCACCTAATTGCTTCAGCTCGTCCTGCAGCGCGGCACAGGACTTGGTGTAGTCATCAGGTTGCACAGTCTGCACCGCGCGATTGCTGACGCAGCCGCAAGTGAGCAAAACCGATAGGCATAAGGGGATGAATTTCATACTGTATATTCCGGTATTAGAGGTCCCTTGTCGACCCAAAAGCTACTGCTGGTGGTTGGGGCTTACTACAAGTCCGCGCTAGAGCGCCCATTGAAATTCGAAGCCGCACCCCCATCCTTACGCCCATACGAACGTGTCATCGGAGAGCACTGAATGAGCGAAGCACAAGCTGAAACCCTAAATTTTCAAACTGAAGCAAAGCAGTTGCTGCAGTTAATGATTCATTCGCTGTACTCGAATCGCGAAATCTTTTTGCGCGAGCTCATTTCTAATGCGTCGGACGCCATCGATAAATTGCGCTTTCAGGCTATCGAGCAGCCGGACTTATACGGCGATGACAGTGAACTGCGCATTGATGTGACGTTCGACCAAGACGCGAAAACCTTATGCATTGCCGACAATGGCATTGGTATGAACCGCGACGAGGTGATCTCGCACCTTGGAACCATTGCTAAATCAGGTACTGCAGAATTCTTAGCCAATCTGACCGGTGATCAGAAGTCGGACTCTCAGTTGATTGGTCAGTTTGGTGTTGGGTTCTACAGCGCGTTTATGGTGGCTGCTGAAGTTGAGGTTCGTACCCGCAGCGCTGCGGGCGGTGACGGCGTGGTTTGGCGTTCCAGCGGCGAGGATGCATATACCCTCGAAGCTGCTGATGATCTGCCACGGGGTACCCAGGTCATTTTGCATTTGCAGGAAGATGCGTTGGAATTTGCCGAAGATTTCCGCTTGCGCAGCATTGTGCGTAAGTATTCGGATCATATCGGCGTACCCGTGCGGATGGTGAAAGCTGAAATGCCGGCAGCGGATGACGAAGACAAAGACGCTGAAAAAGATGCGGCAGAGCCCGAATTGGAGGCCGTGAATTCGGCCAAGGCGCTATGGACCCGTTCGCGCTCTGATGTGGAAGACGACGAGTACAAAGAATTTTATAAGCACGTATCCCACGATTTTGACGAGCCGCTGCATTGGAGCCATAACAAGGTCGAAGGCAAGCTGGAGTACACGAGCCTACTTTATCTGCCCAAGCGCGCTCCCTTCGATTTGTACAATCGTGAGGCGCCCAAGGGCTTGAAGCTATACGTACAGCGGGTGTTCATTATGGACGATGCTGAGCAGTTCCTGCCGCTGTATTTGCGCTTTGTTAAAGGGGTTATCGATTCCAACGATTTGCCCTTGAATGTGTCCCGGGAAATCTTGCAACAAGATGATCGCGTTACCTCAATTCGCAACGCGGTGACTAAGCGTGTATTGACCATGCTTGGAGATATGGCGAAGAAAAAACCTGAGCAATATCAAGAGTTTTGGGATGAATTCGGAGAAGTTCTTAAAGAAGGGGCCGGGGAAGATTTTGCCAATCGCGAGACCCTGGCTAAGTTGCTGCGCTTTGCCTCGACTAAGAGCGAGGACGGTGCGAAAAAGACAGTCAGCTTGGATCAGTATTTAGAGCGTAAAGTCGAAGATCAGGAAAGCATTTATTACCTCTGCGCGGAGACTTTTGAGACCGCCAGCCGCAGCCCGCACCTGGAAATCTTTAAAGAGCGCGGGGTCGAGGTCATCGTGCTGTTCGATCGCATCGACGAATGGTTAATGAGCATGCTCACCGAATTTGAGGGCACGCCATTTGTTGATGTTATGCGCGGCGACGTGACATTGCCGGGTGAAGCTAAAGCGGATGAGGATAAGGATGGCGACGACGATACAGAAGACGAGCACCCGCTGATTGAACGCATTAAGCCGATACTCGATGACAAAGTTGCCGGGGTACGTCCAAGTAAGCGGCTAACCGGATCGCCAGCGTGTTTGGTGCTGTCTGAAGACGCTATGGGTATTCAAATGCGCCGCATTATGGAGGCCAATGGCCAAGCCATGCCCGCGAGTAAGCCGTACTTTGAGTTCAATCCAGACCATCCGCTGGTGCAGCGTTTAGACAACGAGGCCGATGAGGATCGCTTTGGTGAGTTGGTCGAGGTGTTGTTTGATCAGGCCAGCTTAGCCGAAGGTGGTTCGTTGCAAGATCCGGCGACGTACGTAGAACGGCTGAATCGGCTGCTTCTCGACTTGCTCTAGGTCGCTTTTAGCTCAGGTGGCGCCTTGGCGGCTGGATTTCTGGCCGTTTAGGCCACAAGCTTGGGATTCTTAGCTGAATCCATTCAGGAGCACGTTATGGAGGTAGCGATTATTGGCGGCGGCAATTTTGGTACCGCAATCGCCAACATTATCGCGGCCAATGGGCACACTACGCATTTATGGATGCGCGACGCTGAGCAAGCGGCAGATGTTGCGCGGCGGCGCGAAAACCGCCGCTATTTGCCCGGCCATACTTTGGCTACCGGTGTTAACCCAACCGCTGACTTAGCAACCGCGGCAGCTGCCGCTGAACTGCTCTTTGTTACTGTGCCCTCCCAGAGTTTTCGCGAGGTATGCGGCCAAATTGAGCCCTATGTGCGTCCCCAAGATGTGCTGATCAGCGGTACCAAGGGTATAGATGCTGATGGCTTTCGCTTAATGAGCCAATTGCTAGAGCAGCATACGCCCAGTCACCGTGTTGGTGTGTTATCTGGCCCGAATTTGGCGGAAGAAATTGCTGATGGCCAATATACCGGTACGGTTGTGGCCAGCGCAGATGCCGAAGCCTGTGCCCTAGTGCAGGAGGTTATGCGCAATGAGCGCTTGCGGGTCTACGTCAGCGCCGACCTGTACGGTGTGGAGCTAGGCGGGGCGCTGAAGAATATCTACGCGATTATTTGTGGCTTGGCGGCAGGTTTGGGGGTTGGTCAAAACACAGTCGGTATGCTGATTACCCGCGCGTTGGCAGAAATGAGCCGCTTTGCGGTCTCGATGGGTGGTAATCCGTTCACTTTTCTTGGTTTGTCCGGGGTTGGGGATTTACTGGTGACCTGTTCTTCGCCCCTCAGCCGTAACTATCAACTGGGCTTTAAAATGGCCAATGGCATGAGCTTAGAGGATGCTGCCGATGCGCTGGGTAAATTGGCGGAAGGCGTCAATACCCTGAAGGTCGTGCGAGCCAAAAAAGATGAGCTCGCGGTCTATATGCCCTTAGTCGAGGGCTTATATCAACTGTTGTTCGAGCAACGCGATATGGCAGAAATTATTGAAGTACTGATGAGCGCCAACGAAGGTATGGACGTAGAATTTGCCGATCCACAATATTGGCGACCTAGCGGAGTGCCGGCAGATTGATTCTTGGTGATCTGATCGAGGCTATTGCCCAACGCTTCGAAGCGGCGGCGCTGAGCTACGGACACGGTACCGACAATTCCTGGGACGAAGCGGTCTATCTGGTACTCACTGTTACTGGGTGTGCTGACGATGCCGAGGAGTTGGGTCGCGAAGTTGATGCTCAGGCCCAGCAGGAGATTGAGCATATTGCCCAACGGCGGATTACCGAGCGTCAGCCCTTGGCCTATTTTCTCGGGCGCTGTCAGTTTATGGGCTATGAGTTTGAGCTGCAGCCAGGGGTGGTGATTCCCCGTTCGCCTATTGGTTATTTGCTCGAGGACTGGCCTCTTAGTCTACAAAGTCGCGCGCTCGCGGATAAGACCAAAGTTGGGCGTATAGTCGATCTTTGTTCGGGGTCTGGCTGTCTTGGCATTATTGCCGCGCATAACTTCCCCAATGCCGAGGTCACGTTAGTCGAGTTGGATACACAAGCCGCCGAATTAGCGCGGCGTAATGTCTCGCATCACTCTCTGGAGGCGCGGGTTCGGTTAGTAGAGGGTGATGCGGTAACGGTATTGGCTGAATTGTCCGCGGGTTGGGATCTTATTATCAGCAACCCTCCCTATGTTGATGCTGCGGATATGGCGGCATTGCCCCCGGAGTATCAACATGAGCCGGCGTTGGGTTTAGCTGGCGGCGAAGATGGTTTGGTGCTGGTGGATAAATTACTGCCCTTAATCCCGCATAAGCTTCAGCCTGATGGTTTGTTTATCTGTGAAGTGGGTGCCAGTGAAGCCGCCATGCGCGAGAAGCATGCTGCATTGCCACTGGTCTGGCCCGAACTTTACGATGGCGGTGAAGGCGTGTTTTTGCTTGAAGGATCGGCGCTGGGTTCTCATACTTCCGCGCGCCAGCAATAAACCAAGGGACAATCGGCAGTGCGGAGCAATTATGGCAGGTAACAGTATCGGTGAAATGTTCCGTGTTACGACTTTTGGTGAAAGTCATGGCAAAGCCTTGGGCGCGATTATCGATGGCTGTCCGCCGGGATTGGAATTGTCCGAGGCGGATCTGCAGCCAGATTTAGATCGACGTAAGCCGGGGCAGTCTAAGTATACGACTCAGCGTCGCGAGAGCGATGAGGTGCAAATCCTCAGCGGTGTATTTGAAGGCGTCACCACTGGCACACCCATAGGGCTACTGGTGCTTAACGAGGATCAAAAGAGCAAAGATTACTCGGCCATTAAAGACACCTACCGGCCGGCTCATGCTGACTTCACCTATCAACAAAAGTACGGTGTTCGCGACTATCGCGGCGGTGGTCGATCTTCTGCGCGGGAGACCACTATGCGGGTTGCCGCTGGTGCGGTGGCGAAAAAGTATCTTGCGCAACACTGCGGCGTGCAGATTCATGGGTATTTGTCGGCGATCGGTGACATTCAACCCCGCTGTATTGATATGGACATCGTTAACGACAATCCGTTTTTCTGTGCGGATCCGGATGCGTTGGAGTCTATTGGCGCTTTGATCGACGCTCTGCGTCGCGAAGGCGACTCCATTGGTGCTGAAGTGACGGTGCTCGCGACCGGGGTGCCAGTAGGACTCGGCGAACCGGTCTTTGGCCGGCTCGATGCCGATTTAGCCGGCGCGTTGATGGGCATTAATGCGGTCAAAGCCGTGGGTATCGGCGATGGGCCAGCGGTTGTTGGTCAACGCGGTACCGAGCATCGTGACGAAATGAACGAGCAGGGGTTTTTGAGCAACCACGCAGGTGGTGTGCTTGGCGGTATTTCTTCCGGACAGGACATCATCGCGACGCTGGCGTTAAAACCTACCAGTAGTATCACCACGCCGGGTCAGTCTATCGACACCAGTGGTAATGCGGTTGAAGTGGTTACTAAAGGTCGACACGACCCCTGTGTTGGAATTCGCGCCACACCCATTGCAGAGGCTATGGTGGCACTGGTTTTGATGGATCATTTACTGCGAAATCGCGGCCAGATGGGGCAATAACGCCGATCCGATTTGTCTTATGCGATGCACGCTCTTAGACTGCGGCGTCTTCTTCATTATTGAGTTTTTACATGGCTCAAACCCTATACGACAAAATATGGCAGGCCCATGACGTTGGCCAGCGCGCAGATGGCAATAGCTTGCTGTACATAGATTTGCAGCTATTGCACGAAGTGACCTCGCCTCAGGCGTTTGAAGGGCTGCAACTGGCAGAACGGCCGCTATGGCGGGTTAACGCGAATTTAGCGACTCCGGATCATAATGTACCGACCACTGACCGCGATAAGGGCTTTGCCGGTATCACCGACGAAATAGCCTTAGCTCAGGTGGTGACACTGGATGACAATTGCAAGAAATTTGGCGTTCAGCAATTCGAGATCAACGATCCGCGCCAGGGCATTGTGCATGTGGTGGGTCCCGAGCAGGGTGCAACGCTACCGGGTATGACCATTGTCTGCGGCGACTCCCACACATCTACCCACGGGGCGTTTGCGGCTTTGGCTCAGGGCATTGGAACCTCAGAGGTTGAGCATGTTATGGCGACCCAGTGCCTAGTTCAGAACAAAGCTAAGAATTTTGCGATTAACGTCAGCGGCTCTCTAGCACCCGGTGTCACCGCTAAAGATCTGGTGCTGGCGATTATTGGGCGTTTGGGCACGGCTGGTGCGACCGGACACACCATTGAATACCGAGGCGCGGCCATCCGTGAATTGTCCATGGAAGCGCGCATGACGTTGTGCAATATGGCAATCGAAGCAGGGGCACGGGCAGGGCTGGTGGCCGTGGACGATACGACTATTGATTACATTGCCGGGCGGCCGTTTGCACCAAAAGGCGAACAGTGGGATCAGGCGGTAGCGTATTGGCGCACCTTAGTCAGCGACGACGACGCGGAGTTTGACCAAATTCTGGATATCGATGCCAGTCAGGTTGCGCCCCAAGTTACTTGGGGCACCTCGCCGGAAATGGTCAGTGGTGTCGATCAGCAGGTACCCGATCCTCAATCCATGAGCGATTCGGTGCAGGCTGAATCCGCGCGGCTTGCCCTAGATTACATGGGCTTACAGCCTCACCAGCCAATTACTGATATCAAACTGGATCGCATTTTTATTGGTTCGTGCACCAATGCGCGTATTGAAGATCTACGCGCAGCAGCGGCAGTGATCGGCAATGGACATGTAGCCAATAATATAAAGCAGGCGCTGGTTGTGCCCGGTTCTGGGTTGGTTAAAGCTCAGGCCGAAAAAGAGGGGCTTGCGCAGGTTTTTATCGACGCTGGATTCGAGTGGCGAGCCGCAGGCTGTTCGATGTGTTTGGGTATGAATCCAGACCAGTTGGGTAATGGCGAGCATTGTGCATCTACATCGAATCGTAATTTTGAGGGGCGCCAAGGCTATGGTGGCCGCACCCACCTTGTGAGTCCGGCGATGGCAGCAGCGGCGGCAGTGGCTGGGCATTTCGTTGACGTTCGGGAGATCAGCTGATGCAAGCGTTTACCGTATTGGAAGGATTTGCAGCGCCCCTTGATCGCGCCAATGTGGATACTGATCAGATTATTCCTAAGCAATATCTTAAGTCCATCAAGCGCACGGGGTTTGGTGATTATTTATTCGATGCTTGGCGCTTTACCGATCCGGGCAAAATTGGAATGACACCTAATGAGCGTTCTCTGAATCGTGAGTTCACGCTCAATCAGCCGCAATATCAGGGGGCTTCGGTGCTGTTGGCGCGAGATAACTTTGGTTGTGGCTCATCTCGTGAGCACGCGGTATGGGCCCTGCAGGAATACGGTTTTCGCGCCGTCATTGCACCAAGCTTTGCAGATATCTTTTTTGGCAACTGTTTTAAGAATGGCGTTTTGCCCATTGCGCTGGAGACCGAGATTGTTGACCAACTATTCGCGCAAGTGGCGGAGGGGCTGCAGTTGCGTGTTGATCTGGCCGCACAAACCGTGACGGTTTTGGGTGCAGACAGTGTTTTTGCTTTCGCCGTAGATCCGGCGTTAAAGCAAAAAATGCTCAGTGGCATGGACGACATTGATATGACGCTCGCCGAGAGAACTCTGATCGAGACTTTTGAATCGCAACATCGCCAGCGCCAGCCCTGGTTGTTTCGCGATTAATCTACGGAAAACACAGCATGCAAAAGAAAGTTTTATTGTTGCCGGGAGATGGCATTGGCCAAGAAGTAGTGGCGGCTGCGACCGAGGTAATGCAAGCCGCCGCCCAGCAGTCGGGTTGTAACCTCGAAATCAGCGAGGCATTAGTTGGTGGTGCCGCTATTGACGCCACAGGCGAGCCTCTTCCCAGCGCAACATTGGCGGCTGCCGAGCAGGTCGACGCGGTATTGTTGGGCGGGGTTGGTGGCCCGAAATGGGATGATCTACCCACTCATCTGCGTCCGGAGAAAGGCTTGCTGGGTCTGCGTCAGGGGTTGGGCTTATTTGCGAATTTGCGGCCGGCGCTGCTTTCCGCACCGTTGGCAGCGGCGTCTTCATTGAAGGCGGAATTGGTTGCCGATCTGGATATCCTGATAATCCGTGAGCTAACCGGCGGTATTTACTTTGGCGAGCCACGTGGTGTCGAAATCCGCGATAACGAGCGGGTTGGATTCAATACCCTGGTTTATTCCGAGCACGAAATTGAGCGAATCGCGCGGGTGGGTTTTGAGTTGGCGGCCAAGCGCAATGGCAAGTTGTGTTCGGTAGACAAAGCGAACGTATTGGAAGTTTCCCAGCTTTGGCGCGAGAAGGTAACCGCGTTAGCGCCAGAATATCCAAGTGTGGAGTTGTCGCATATGTATGTGGACAACGCAGCCATGCAGCTGGTGCGTGCACCGAAGCAGTTTGATGTCATAGTAACGGGCAATATGTTCGGCGATATTCTTTCAGACGTCGCCGCCATGCTTACTGGCAGTCTTGGCATGCTGCCGTCGGCGTCACTGGCCGCTAGTGGTACCGGGTTATATGAACCAGTGCACGGCACCGCGCCTGATATTGCGGGTCAGGATCTGGCTAATCCACTAGCCACAATATTGTCCGTAGGCATGATGTTCCGCTACAGCCTGGATCTTCCTGAAGCGGCCGACCGCATCGATAACGCCGTAGCGAAGGTTTTAGAGCAAGGGCATAGAACAGCTGATATCGCGGCTGATGGCGCTGATGCAGTGGGTTGCCAAGCCATGGGCAAGCTGGTGCTAGAGCAGTTGGTAAACTAACAGAGGAATAAAAACATGGATTCGAGTGCGGGCTACAGTGTAGCCATTGTTGGGGCTACAGGTGCCGTTGGTGAGGCGCTATTAGAGATTTTGCAGGAGCGAAACTTTCCGGTGTCGCAGCTTTATCTATTGGCATCGGAGCGCTCTGCGGGCAAGCGTTTGCAGTTTCATGGCAAGTCGGTGCAGGTCCAACGGTTAGACGAATTCGATTTTTCCCAAGCACAGATCGGTCTGTTCTCTGCGGGTGGTGCGCTTTCCGCCGAATATGCGCCCAAAGCCGCCGCGGCTGGCTGCGTGGTTATCGATAACACATCGCATTTTCGCTACGACGCGGATATTCCCTTGGTTGTTCCTGAGGTCAATCCACAGTGTGTCGTGGACTTCAAGCCGCGCAATATTATTGCTAATCCGAATTGCTCAACCATTCAGATGTTAGTGGCCTTGAAGCCGATTCAAGACGCGGTCGGTATTAAAAGAATTAATGTTGCAACGTATCAGGCAGTTTCTGGTGCTGGGGCTAGTGGTATTAGTGAATTGGCCGGACAGACGGCTAATTTGCTTAATGCCAAGCCCATTGAGCCGTCTACTATGCCGGTGCAAATCGCTTTTAACGCGATTCCGCAAATTGGCGCTTTCCAAGATAATGGATACACCATGGAAGAAATGAAGATGGTTTGGGAGACCCAGAAAATCTTTGGGGACGAAACCATTACCGTGAATCCCACCTGTGTGCGAATCCCTGTTTTTTATGGCCACTCGGAAGCGGTGCATATTGAAACAGCGGAACCTATTGCGGCGGCCGAAGTTGAACGATTGCTCGCTAAGGCGCCGGGTGTGAAAGTTATGAAAGAGGAGAAATACCCCACCCCTGTAACTGAATCAGCGGGCACGGATCCGGTCTTTGTGGGTCGAATTCGTGACGATATTTCTCATCCTAATGGTATTAATCTATGGGTCGTATCTGACAATGTGCGTAAAGGCGCGGCACTCAACAGCGTGCAGATTGCCGAGCTGTTGGTCGCTCAAGAACTATTAACTAACTGAGGCTGAAAGCACTCGAATGTGGGTCACACCAAGAAATATGGCTAAAGTCGGCGCCTTATGCCTGATGCTTTGGGCCCATAGCAGCGTTGCTGTGGAGTTGGCGACGCCGCAAGTGGCGTCCTTTCAAGGGCAAAATCTCAATGCCTTTGTGGATCTGCAGCAGTTGCAGGGTCCACAAACGTCGTTGCAAGCGCAGATCGGTGGCACTGAAGACTATGCCGCTATGCAGTTTCCGCGCTATGCGGTGGTAGACCAAATCAGCGTGGCCATTGTAGATGCACCATTGGGTGGAGCGCGCCTGAATATCCGCAGTAGTCGCCCCATTGTTGAACCAAGATTGCAGTTGGTGG
Organism: uncultured Gammaproteobacteria bacterium; assembly: GCA_913050035.1. Classification (GTDB taxonomy): domain Bacteria; phylum Pseudomonadota; class Gammaproteobacteria; order Pseudomonadales; family Azotimanducaceae; genus UBA4421. The sequence goes on from CAJXAC010000047.1 coordinate 10,517, forward strand.
TGCGCTTTGTGGATGCAGCCGAAACTCAACTGCGCCGTTTCACATTAGCCATTCCTGCGCCGTTAACGTCTAGCTATACGGCAGATTTGCAAGAGTTCGCACCTACTTTAAACGAGCAAGATGATGTTGGTCGGCGCACTCGCCTAACCCAAGAGAAAGACACGCTGTGGAGCGTTGCGAAAGACAGTCGTGAAAGCGCTTCGGTGACCGTGCAGCAACAGATGCTTGCCATTGTGCGGCTTAACCCTGATGCGTTCATTGCGGAAAATGTTAATGGTCTCAAGAGTGGCTACCTGTTGCGATTGCCGGAGTTGTTTGAGGCTAGTCTGTTGACCGCAAGCGCGGCGCTGCGCGAGGTTAAACGGCAGTACAAAAGCTGGGTTGATGAAGGCTATGCCCAAGCCCTAAGTACCTCTGCGCGGACGAATGATTCAAGACGTTTACGCATTCTCGATCCTGCGCAGCGTGCCGAGGATCCAACCCAGGCCGCTCTACTAAGTGATGCGGACCGAGCCGATCCGGTGGGCCTTGTAGATGACGTATTAGTGCCGGAGGGCAGCTCGCGAGTGCAGCCCACTGTTACCAGCGATGTGGGTGCTGGGGCGACCGAGCCAGATTCTGTTGCGGAGTTAGGGTTAACAGCAACTGTTTCAGAGGCCACAACACTGGAGCAGGAGGTTGTTGCGGCTGAAACCGGCACAACCCAGCCGCGAACCGAAGAAACTGCAATTGCTCCTGCGGCAGCAGAACGAAGAGCGATGCCATTGCCTAAACCTGCGGCCGCAGTAGATACGGCAACAAGCACAGCGGCAACTGAGAAGCGGGAAATTCCCGTTGCTCGCAGTGCTAAATCACGCGAAGACGGAATGTCGCCAGGATTGGTCGGGATTTCGGCAACAATCCTGCTGACGTTGGCATTGTTATTGTTGGCTTGGCGCCGGCGCAGGAGTAATGCGGTAGCTGCTGAATCGAAAACCGGTAGGGTAGCACCTAGTGGTGCTGGTGCTGCTGAGGTTACCGAACCCACAGTAGCGAGTCTTGACGTTGATGCCGAAGCTCCTGGCAGCGCTGACGGTTTGGATAGCCCTGAGAGAAAACCGCTTTTGGTGTCGCCCAGTGGACTTCCTTCCATGGTGGGTGCGGCGAGCGATGACGAAGACATTATCGAAACCCGGATTAAATTAGCCATTGCGTTCATGGAGGTCGGTGATGAACCCGGCGCGCGTGAATTATTACAAGAAGTGCTGGAAGAGGGTGACGAGGAACAGCAAACCGCAGCGCAATTGTTGCTTGATGAACTCGACGATCAGGACTGAGCGCCCTATACCAACGTTTGCCAATGACTATTGATCATTTTAGATACGCTTTAGCTGTGCAATATGCCGGCGGGGAATTTTGCGGTTGGCAGCGCCAGCCCAATGTTTCCACAGTTCAGGGGGCGTTAGAGCAGGCGGCGGCCAAACTTACCGACGAACCGATTACGCTGCAGGTTGCTGGGCGCACCGATGCCGGTGTACATGCGACCGGGCAAATAGCCAGTTTCACCTCGAGCCTTGAGCCAGAGGCGCGCAACTGGCAGCGCGGTTTAAATGCGTTAACGCCGGCCTCCATTTATGTCAGCTGGGTACAGCCGGTACCTGTGGAATTTCATCCACGCTACGACGCGACGTCGCGTCGCTACACCTACATCTATTATGATCAACAGCGAACCGATCCCTTTATTGCTGGACTTGCCTGGTGCTGTTCCCCTCTCGATGCCGACGCGATGCATCAGCAGGCGCAATATCTGCTTGGCGAGCACGATTTTTCGAGCTTTCGCGGAGCGGGATGTCAGTCATTGACGCCAATGCGGCGGGTAGATCAGGTGTTGGTGCGTCGGCAAGGGGCGTTTGTGGTGATGGAGATAGAGGCTAATGCCTTCTTATTGCACATGGTGCGGAATATTGCCTCGGGTCTTTTGAGCGTAGGTCAGGGTGCGGTGAGCCATTATTTGACCGATCTTTTAGCCGCCCGAGATCGAACGGTTCTTGGCGTTACCGCACCACCTCAAGGGTTGTACCTGAGTCAGGTGCGATATCCCCATGCGGTATTGCCGGCAGTGACTGCCTTACCGCCGATTCTGCGGGCTTGAGCCGCCACTGCAGGATGGATAAATGTCTAAGATTTAGCGAACTCTGTAGCTGTTATGGCTGCAACCAGCGCAGGCTTATACTTTCGTTGCCTCGCTGCTGAGACTAGACTGAGCGCCGTGATTGGCGAGAGATAAATGACGTTGCAAGGATCGGAGCAACTTTGGTGCAAGATCTGCGGTTTGACCGAGATTGAGGACGTAACAGCCACGGTTAAAGCGGGTGCTAGTGCGATAGGCCTTAATTTTTATCCGAGCAGTGCGCGTTATGTGTCCGAGAACGCAGCACAACAGCTAAGCTTGGCAGCGGCGGCAGCCGCACCCGAGTGCCAGCGGGTTGGATTATTTGTCAACGCGGCGGCAACTGATGTGGAACGGGTCGTGGCTGCGGTGGAGTTGGATTTACTACAGTTTAGTGGTGACGAGAGCGCAACGTTTTGTCGTAGTTTTGGTAAACCCTATCTCAAGGCGGTAAAAATGCGGCCGGATACCGATATTCGTGGGTTTGAAGACGACTATGCGGATGCCTGGGCGCTTTTACTGGATACCTATGATGCCGAGCAGGCCGGTGGTACCGGACGTGCTTTTGACTGGAGCCTTTGGCCACAGCGCAGTGCTAAGCGCTTAATTTTGGCAGGGGGCCTAGAGCCGGATAATGTTGCGTCTGCAGTGGCGCAACTCGCACCCTTTGGCGTTGACGTTGCAAGTGGCGTCGAAGGGCAATACAAGGGACGCAAAGACAGCGAGCGCGTGCGCCGCTTTTTACAGGAAGCAAGACATGGCTGAAGCCAAGGATCATACGAATTACGCACAACCTACCGCAGACGGACATTTTGGTGACTACGGCGGCCGCTTTGTTGCAGAGACTTTAACCCACGCCTTGGATGATTTAGCGCGGCTGTATGGCGAGGTCAAAGACGACCCTGACTTCAAGCGCGAGCTGCATACGGATCTGGCACATTTTGTTGGCCGCCCAACACCATTGTATTTTGCGCAAAGGTTAACCGATGCCCTGGGCGGCGCGGCGGTATACCTCAAGCGCGAAGACCTGAATCATACGGGTGCGCACAAAGTGTGTAACACCATTGGGCAGGCATTGTTGGCTAAACGTATGGGCAAGCCCCGGGTTATTGCAGAGACGGGCGCGGGCCAGCATGGCGTGGCGACTGCGACTGTAGCTGCACGTTTAGGCTTGAAGTGCGATGTCTATATGGGTGCAGAGGATGTGCAGCGGCAGAGCTTGAACGTATACCGTATGAAATTGATGGGCGCCAACGTCATACCGGTTACGTCCGGTTCGAAAACGTTGAAGGACGCCATGAACGAGGCAATGCGCGACTGGGTCACCAATGTCGACGACACGCATTATATTATCGGTACTGTCGCCGGACCCCATCCGTACCCGATGATCGTGCGAGATTTTGCCGCCACCATCGGCCAAGAAGCGCGAGCGCAGATGCTTGAGCAGGTGGGTCGTTTGCCTGACGCGGTAGTGGCCTGTGTCGGTGGCGGATCCAACGCTATGGGTATTTTTTATCCTTTTATTGATGATGTGGATGTAGCTCTAGTCGGTGTTGAAGCGGGGGGGCATGGTATTGCCAGCGGTGCCCACGCAGCGCCCCTCAATGACGGCAAAGTGGGCGTTTTACACGGCAATCGTTCCTATTTGATGTCCGATACGGACGGTCAGATTAAAGAAACTCACTCGATCTCGGCAGGTCTAGACTATCCCGGTGTTGGGCCAGAGCATGCCCATCTGAAAGATATCGGCCGCGCCACCTATGCCAGCGCAACCGACGATGAGGCAATGGAGGCTTTTCGCTTGCTGAATAATCTTGAGGGTATCCTGCCGGCGCTGGAGACCAGCCATGCACTGGCCTGGGTCAGTGCCAACGCGCCAGCTATGGCCAAGAATGAAATTATATTGGTCAACCTCAGTGGTCGCGGTGATAAGGATATTCTAACCGTTGCCGATATTGATGGAATCAGTCTGACATGAGTGAGGCGGATACGCGCATTCACCAGTGTTTGGATGCATGCCGGCAAAACAACCGCACGGCGCTGGTGAGCTTCATCACTGCGGGTGATCCAGGCCCAAGTTATACCGTAGCTGCCTTGCACAGCCTGGTGGCTGGCGGGGTGGATATTTTGGAGCTTGGCATCCCGTTTTCTGATCCAGAAGCAGAAGGGCCGTCTATTCAAGCAGCGAATGAGCGGGCGCTCGCCCATGGCATTACCCTTGCTCAAGTGTTGCAGATGGTTGAGGAATTCCGCACCCAAGATACACAGACACCAGTAGTGCTAATGGGGTATTTGAACTCAGTGCTGGCTATGGAGGACTTTGCCGAAAGGGCAGCCGGGGCTGGTGTAGACGGACTCATTATGGTCAACCTGCCGCCTGAAGAAGGGGACCACCTACAGCAAAAACTCTCCGCGAATAATATCGACTTAATTTATTTGCTGGCGCCGACCACTACGGACGAACGTGCACGGCAAATCGCTGCCAAGGCCAGTGGTTTTATTTATTACGTCTCTCTCAAAGGCATTACTGGTGCTAGTCATCTGCAAACCGATGAGGTGGCATCGCGGTTACAGCAATTGCGGCAGTATACAGGGCTGCCGTTTTGTGTTGGTTTTGGCATCAAAGATGCCACTACGGCCCAATCCTTGGCGCCACATGCTGACGGCGTTGTTGTTGGCAGTGCACTGGTTAATACCATGGCTGAAGGTGGTGAGGTCAGTGAGGTGGGGGCGCGATTGCAACAGCAAATTGCAACGATACGTCAGGGCATCGATGCGGCCGATCACGCATAAGTTAGGAGCCGCCCCATGAACCTGGATGCCTGGTTGGAGTACATCGCCAACCAGCATCAGCAAACCATCGATATGGGTCTTAGTCGCACAGAGGAAATGGTGCGGCGTTTGCAGTTGCGGCAGCCAGCACCGAAGATTGTTACTGTCGCCGGAACAAATGGCAAAGGTTCCACCATTACCGCGCTGGAAAGCCTACTGGTGGGGGCTGGGCTACGGGTATTAAGCACATTGTCTCCTCACGTGGTGCGGTTTAACGAAAGGCTCCGCCTCAACGGTGCCGAATTATCAGATGCAGAGATTTGTGCAGCTTTCGCTGCGATAGAGGAGGCGCGCCAGCAGGCGCCTGTTATCGCCTTAACTTACTTTGAATTTTCTGCCCTCGCGGCGCTGTGGTGTGCGCGGCAAAATCAGGTGGACGTTGCACTCTTAGAGATCGGCCTAGGGGGGCGGCTTGACGCCTTTAATGTGATTGACGCTGATATTGCGGTGATCACCAGCATCGGCTTGGATCACGAAAAGTTTCTTGGCAATACACGAGATGCGATAGGGGCCGAGAAGGCCGGCATATTGCGATCTGGGCAACGTGTCGTCTTGGGTGCTGATATGCCCGAATCTGTGTTGGCGCGTTGTCGTGAGCTAAAGTTACGGCCGCTCTGTGCCGGTGCTGATTTTGTGGTTGATGAAGCGAAGCGTGCAGCATGGGACTTAAGTTGGGGTGATGAGCGCCAGGCTAACCTGCCCCTAGGAAACCTGGCTCCAAGCAATATCGCGTTAGCGCACCAAGCGGCCTTGGGTCTCGTGCAGGTATCGGGCGCCCAGTTGGCAGCAACTGCAGCCGAGGCGTTTATTCCTGGACGTATGCAGCAGGTGAACCATCGCGGGCGATTACTCGTGCACGATGTCAGCCATAATCCAGCGGCGGCGAAGTTTCTCTGTGGCCAACTCGCCCAGCGAAATTTGCGACCCAAGCAGGTGTTATGTGCCATGTTGGCAGATAAGGACCATGCGGGTGTATATGCAGAGGTGACAAGGGCGGTTACAGGACCATGGATTCTGGTCGACAGTCACGGTGACAGGGGAATTTCAGCGGCGCAATTGGCAGACTCGATGCAGATTCAAACTGATCAGGCGCCGGATATGACTACGGCCTTGGAACAAGCTGTTGCCCGCACTGAACCTGGGGATGTTATTCTGGTATTTGGTTCATTTAATGCCATTGAACAAAGCCTTTGGCTCCGATCGAATGATGATGCCTAATGAAAAGTGAACGTACCCGCATGCGTGCCACTACTCTTGTGGTAGGGGGGGCGCTCGCGCTGATCCTTATACCAATGTTGTTTGACGAGCCGGCTACTGATTACCAGACGTTAACGGTAGCTGGCAGTGGGCCATTGAGTAACGAACGGGTCATGGCATTACAAGCAGAAATACAACAGCCATTGGGTCAAAGCCCTACCGTTGTAGACTTTGATCAAGCAGTTCCGGCGACGGATTTAATCGATCGAGTTCGGCAATTGGCGTCTGAGGTAGATGCAGACGGCTACAATACTCAAGACGGTACTCGTTTTGGTGAGCCCATTCTTCAAGAAATGACCGACAGCAGCCGCGTGCTAGCCGTCTTAGTGGGTCAGCGCAATGACTTAGCAGCGGCCAGAGCGCTGCGTGAGCAGATGCGTGATCAGGGTTATGAAGCGTTTATCAGCGCCGTAAAGCTGGAAGTAGGCGGTGAAAATAGTTTGGAAAATATCGTCCATCGTGTCGCGATTGGGCCGCTGCTGAGTCATACTGACGCCGAACAGATGCGCGACGATATTAGCCGCGCGAATAACGTGAATGCTCGTGTGGTGGAAATGAGTCAATAAGGCGATGCCGACGCTGGATTTATTAATTTGGGGCTTGATCACCGCTTCAGCGGTAATCGGCATGACCCGGGGTTTCGTCAAAGAAGCCACATCCCTAGGTGCGTGGATCGGGGCGGTGGCTGCGGCCATGTTTTTTGGGCCTGTTTTGGCTACTACGTTTCCTGACAGTTGGGCCGAAAGTCCACTTGGATTGAACATTGCCTACGGAATTATGTTTACCATTGCGGTGGTGGTGGGGCTGAACCTGCAGCTGCTTTTAACTCGATTGGTTTCGTCTTCTGGTCTTACCGGCACTGATCGCTTTCTTGGGATTATTTTTGGTGGCTTTCGTGGCGCTGTGGTCGTGACCGTATTGCTTATGGGCCTGCAAACTTTCGTAAGTGGCGCGTCTTGGTGGGAGCAATCAGAGCTTAAAGATACTTATCTGGACTTCGAAGATGAGGTTTGGGGCAGTCTTGATTTTGCCAATGAAGTTATGACGACTTTGCGAGCGGAGGGAGAGGACGCTGAGGTTCCTGATTTGCCTGATCTGCCTGACGAAGCGGATTTAGATTACGAAGATTATGAGTACTAAATTTTCTATCGTGGTGATCGAGGCCATATAAGCGATGTGCGGAATTGTTGGGCTGGTAGCACGTGACGAAGTGAAGCAAGATCTGTACGACGCTCTGACGGCGTTGCAGCATCGAGGGCAGGACGCCGCGGGCATAGTCACTAGTGACGGTCAACGCTGCTTTTTACGTAAACACAATGGCTTGGTAGGCGATGTCTTCCGCGAGGAGCATATGGCACGTCTGCAAGGGCACGTGGGTTTAGCCCATTGCCGCTATCCAACGGCTGGTTCTGCAAGTTCATCTGAGGCGCAGCCGTTGTACGTTAACTCGCCCTATGGCATAGCTTTGGCCCATAACGGCAATCTGACAAATACCGAAGAGCTAAAGACGGATCTGTTCACAGAGAACCTGCGGCATCTGAATACCAATAGTGACTCTGAGGTGCTGCTTAATGTGCTGGCGAACGAGCTGAGTACTATGCATGCGCTGGATCCGTCGCCTTCTGAACTCTTTAAAGCGGTTAGCGCGGTGCACGAGCGTTGTCGCGGTGCCTATGCGGTAGTAGCTATGGTGATTGGCTCAGGAATCCTCGGCTTTCGAGATCCTTATGGTATCCGCCCATTGGTATACGGGTCGCGGACTACTGCCTTGGGCACCGATTATATGATCGCCTCGGAATCGGTGGCGCTGGATATTCTGGGATTCACACGGATCGCCGACGTTGCGCCGGGCGAGGCAATTTTTATCAGCAACACGGGTGAGATTCATAAGCATCGATGTGTCGCCGATACACGTCTTGTGCCCTGTATTTTTGAGCATGTTTACTTTGCTCGACCGGATTCAATTATTGACGATATTTCGGTCTATAAGAGCCGGCTGCGGATGGGTGAGCGCCTAGCCCGAAGGGTGTTGGCGCAATACAGTCAAAACGACCATGATATTGATGTGGTGATCCCGATACCGGACACAGGGCGCACGGCGGCGTTGCCCTTAGCCCATGAATTGGGGACCAAGTATCGCGAAGGCTTTGTGAAAAACCGTTACATTGGCCGCACTTTCATTATGCCTGGGCAGAAACAACGGCAAAAATCGGTGCGGCAGAAGCTCAATGTTGTAGACCTTGAGTTTAAGGGCAAGAATGTTTTGCTCGTAGACGATTCCATTGTGCGTGGCACGACCATTCAGCAAATCATTCAAATGGCTCGCGAAGCGGGTGCGCGGAAGGTGTACATGGCTTCGGCGGCACCGGCATTGCGGTATCAGAACGTCTATGGCATCGACATGCCCGCGCGCGAAGAGTTCGTGGCCCATGAGCGCAGCGACGAGCAAGTTGCCCAATATATTGGTGCGGATTGGTTGCTGTATCAGAGTATTGATGACTTGAAAGCCAGCACCCATGAGGGCAATCCCCATGTGCACGATTTTGAGTGCTCGGCCTTTGATGGCAAGTATGTGACCGGTGATATTGACGAATCCTATCTGGCGCGGGTGTCTGCGGCCCGTAACGATCTCTCCAAGTTGCAACGCGAGCTTGATTTACAATTTCAAAACAACCGCCAATCCAACGAAAGCCATACAGTCGAAACTGCCGGGGACATACTCGACTTGCATAATCATGGCTGAATTACCAACGGGTGCTAATGACTGATGTCTGGTCGACGCCCAACGCCCTGTGTAGGCATTTGCTCAACCACCTATGGCGATTTGGTCTGCCGTGGCTGTAAGCGCTTTGCCCACGAAATTGTGCAGTGGAATGGTTACGACGAAGACCAGCAGCTGCGGGTATGGCAGCGCCTTAAATCTCTGCGAGACGAGGTTTTAGGACAAATCGTCTTTTGCTCTGAGCCACAGCGTTATGCAGATTACTGCCAGAATGCCGAGCTTTCTGCTCAGCACAACAGTGACGATATATATGCTGTTGTCTTGCATCTTGCTCAGAACACCCGGTTCCTAGAGGTCGCCGGATTAGCATTTAGCGATGATTGGCGTCCGCAACAGCTCACCACTGAAACGGATTCGCTCGCAGTATTACAGCTGTTGGATGCCGAAAGTTATGTCCGCGCTCAGGCTCACTACGAACGTAATTTTAAGGTCACGGTCTAGTGTCTGCTGTTATTGAGCCGGTGCTTGAATTCCTGCATGCACCGACGCCCGCTGGTTGGCAGCAGGCGGCGTTGGAGCATCTGCCGGAACTATTAATTGATCATGCGAATTGCGAAAAGAAAGCGGCAAGCAATGCGATCAGTCTGATTTACCGGTATGTAGAACATCCGCACTTATTGCAAAAGATGTCTAGGCTTGCGCGCGAGGAATTGCGTCACTTTGAACAAGTGGTGGATGTAATGACTGACGAGGGGGTCGATTACATTCAGCTTAGCCCGTCGCGTTATGCTGCAGGATTGCATCGACTAATTAGCAAGCATGAGCCACAGCGACTTATCGATTCGCTAATATGCGGGGCTGTTGTGGAGGCCCGATCCTGTGAACGTTTCGCGGCTCTCATACCTGTGCTGCCCCATGCGATAGGTCAGCTCTATCAAAGCCTATTGAAGTCTGAGGCACGACATTTTCAGGACTATTTGACCCTAGCCGAGGGATTCGCCGAGTCGCTTTGTCAGGACGTTGATATCCCTCAGCGCCTCGAGATGTTTCTACGTGCAGATGCCGAACTCATAAGCACAGAGGATACGGAATTCAGGTTCCATAGTGGCGTGCCAAGCTAAAACACTGTAGTTCAAATTGCGTGTTTTGCTGGCGGCACAACCACCCGCAACGCTCCCAAGTACCTAAGACAATGCGCTGGCGCTGATCGCTCAGTTTATCCAGCGCAGGCCTGTGGGTGTGTCCGTGGATCAGCGTCTTTGCAGAATGCCCGGACATGGTTTGGGCGATGGCGGCCGGGTTGGCGTCCATTATGGATTCGGCTTTGTTGGCGTTTTCCTGCTGACTGCGCCGCCGCAGGTTTTCGCCAAAGGCGCGGCGCTCGGCCAGGCTCTGGGCTAAAAATTCTCGTTGCCACTGATCACCGCGTAATTGTTTACGAAGGGTTTGGTATTCCGTGTCATCCGTACACAGTAAGTCGCCGTGACAGAGCAGCAGGTCAGTATCTGGTTGATACATATCCTCGATGAGGCAAACCCCCGTGCGTTCGGCAAAGCGCTCTTTAAATAAGAAGTCTCGGTTGCCATGCATTAAGAAGACTGAGCACTGGGCAGTTGTTCGCGTCAACGAGTCCATGAGCGCACGGGCGAGGGGACCGTCGTCATCGTCGCCTATCCACATTTCGACCAAGTCGCCGAGAATATAAATTTCGTCCACCACGCGAGCTTCAGCCGCGAGACATTCGTCAAAGCGCAAGAACTGTGGGCTGCTGGGGTCATCCAGATGCAGGTCAGAAATAAACAGGCGATGCATGATTCTGTTTCGGCCTAGTCGTGGGACCAGTCAATACCGAGATTCGCCGCCGCCGCTTGCATGGTGTTCTGCAGCAACGCCACGCGAGTCATTGGACCAACGCCACCAGGCACCGGGGTTATCCAGCCTGCAACTTCTTTCACCGCCTCGAACTGGACGTCACCATACAGCTTGTTGTTGTCTCCTCGAGTGATGCCAATATCGATTACCGTCGCACCGGGCTTGACCCATTCAACAGGCACGAGTCCTGGTTTCCCGACAGCACTGATCAACAGATTGGCATGACGAGCTCGGGCGCCTGTATCCTTAGTAAACTTGTGAGCCGTAGTGACGGTGCTGCCTGCCAGCAATAATTCCAGACCCATAGGGCGACCCACATGATTCGACGCGCCTATGATCACGGCATCGGTATTCTTGAAATCAGTACCAATGTGCTCCAGTAGCTGCATTACCCCCTTAGGTGTGCAACTGCGTAGCTCTGGGCGGCGCAGAGCCAGGCGTCCAATGTTATAGGCGTGAAATCCATCCACATCCTTACTCGGCTTGATACGGTCAATGATGCGATCTTCGTCAATATGCTGGGGCAGGGGTGTTTGCACCAGAATACCGTCAATGAGCTCATCCTCGTTGAGTTGGTCGATATGATTCTCAAGGGTCGATTGCGGGGTATTTTCAGGTAAGTGAAGGGCAGTGGAGTGAACCCCGACTTGTTCACAGTCCCGGCGTTTGCCTTTGACATAGACCTCGGATGCGGGATCGTTACCGACTAAAATTACAGCCAGGCCAGGTTGGCGATGGCCATGGGCCTGCCACTCATCGACCACATTGGTTAGCTCAGCACGAATCGATTTGGCGATAGCATTGCCGTCAATAATTTGTGCAGCCATGAAGAATCCTCAAAAAACGCTAGTTTAACTCCGCGCTTGCGGAATCACTAACCCAAGAGCGGGGTATGGGTAATTTATAAAAATTGACCAACAGGGTTTGACCATACAAAGGCACCTCAGTATCATCGCGAGCCTTCGCAGGCTGTTGTATTCGCAACGGTTTCGAATGTCGGGGTATAGCGCAGTCTGGTAGCGCGCCTGCTTTGGGAGCAGGATGTCGGGAGTTCGAATCTCTCTACCCCGACCATCCCTCTGAATGTTCAGGTGGGCGAACGGTCGAGCGCCCGTAGCTCAGCTGGATAGAGCAACGGCCTTCTAAGCCGTGGGTCGCAGGTTCGAATCCTGCCGGGCGCGCCAATATTTTTATATGTAAATCGCTCCTACGTCAGTGTGATCGTGTTTACTATTAATGGAATTGCGATGGAACAAGCCAAATCATATAATGACCTTCCTCAGTCTTGCGTACTTCATGTCTGTACTTCTTGCAGACCAGCTGGTTTTCCGCGGGAGCCGAAAGAAGATCGCCCAGGGTTTCGCCTACATCAAAAGATTTCGGAGGCTTTGGAAGTATCAGATCTCCAAGATTTGGTTAACTTGGAGGCGGCTCAGTGCTTAAGTCTATGTCCTAGGCCCTGTGGCATAGCCTTGGCCTCCAGCGAAGCGTGGACCTATTTATTCGGGGATCAAGATCCAGCCACCTCTGTCGCCTCTATCCTCGAATGCGTTTCGATCTACCTTAATTCTGACAAAGGCGAGATGCCGCGCAGCGCTCGACCTGAAGGTCTTCGAGAAGCAGCAGAAGCAGCAGCAGCTCGCCGAGGAGCAGCGCCTCCTGCAGCAGCTGAAGCAGCAGAACCAGCAAAACCAGCAAAACCAGACCGCCAGCAGCAGCATGCCGC
>CAJXAC010000048.1 GCA_913050035.1 uncultured Gammaproteobacteria bacterium
AAATTGAGCGCAACATGCGGCTAATGGGGGTCAGTAAAATTTCTGAACTCAACCGCAACCACTTGCGCTATCGATAACCAAAGACGCGAGACTTGCCGCATTGGTAGCCAAGCAGCAAATTAATTGCGCTTGTTTATATCCACCGTGTAATAAAGGTTAACCAGCTCTTTGCGTTGGCCGTCCACAACCAGCGGTACAAAACGCGTATTTTCTAGAAAAGACCCCACCGATTGGTTGATCTCTTTCCTAAAGGCGCTAACGGCTTCCGCATTTTCAGTCGCCGTATAGCTGAGCAATTTACCCCTACCGCTTTTTTCTACCTTGTACACCACATTTGCTTTGTGCGGTGCCCAACCACGCTGATCGAAAAGCATATTCTTGGGGAAACGCGCAGGTACGCAGTAGAGCGACTGGCAAAGTTGCAATTCTTGTACTCTACCTTCTGGCCACTGTTTGGCGATGCATTCGTCACCCCTGCAGGCCAAGCAGTATTTATTCCCTTTCTCACGGAGTTTTTTCAGCTGGGCTATGCCATCTTTCGTCAGCGAGCCACCCGATAGCATATTGCACTGGAAAACGGGGATTTCCGTACCCACCAAACTTTCTAGGGAGCTTTGCTCTGCCCGCGCCACCGATACTGGCAATAACAACGCAACCAGCGCGATTTTAATTGCAAACGACATCTCATCCTCCTTGCTCAAATATTACCCAAGCCCGCAGGATACTCGCCGCGAAAAACGCAATTCAACCCTTATTCAGCACCGATTCCAGAAAAATGAGGGATTGCAAAGCGATCTATACACCTGCGGGTACACAGCGCCAGCGCACCAGCTGACCCGCTGCAAGAGGCACGAGCTCATCTGAGCCGTAATTAATTGTGGCTGGTAAATTCCATTCCTGCTGCTGCAACGTGACCTTTTTAGTATTCGGTGGCAATTGGTAAAACTCTGGGCCGTTGAGACTGGCGAAAGCCTCCAGATGCTGCATCGCATCTTCTTGCTCAAACACTTCAGCGTAAAGCTCAAGCGGCGCGTGATGGCTGAAACAACCCGCTGAACAGCATTCGGCCTCTTTGGCATGTCGAGCATGGGGTGCTGAGTCGGTACCCAGAAAGAATTTTTTGTCTCCGCTGGTTGCAGCGTCGATTAGCGCGCGCTGATGATGATCGCGTTTTAAAATCGGCAGACAGAATAAATGAGGACGCATGCCGCCCACCAGCATGTCATTACGATTGTAGAGTAAGTGCTGGGGGGTAATTGTCGCCGCAACGTTAGCTGAGCTGTTGCGCACAAAGTTAATGCCCTGTTCAGTAGTGACGTGTTCTAAGATAATTTTTAGTTGCGGGAATTGCTCAGCAATAGCTCCTAAGTAGCGCTCGATAAATACCGCCTCGCGGTCAAAAATATCAACAGCACTGTCGGTTACTTCCCCGTGCAATTGTAGGACTAGGCCAACCTCTTGCATCGCCGCGAAAACATCACCGAGCCCATGAAGATTAGTGACCCCAGAATCGGAATTAGTTGTCGCCCCAGCTGGGTAATACTTACAGCCAAAGATCAAACCACTGTCTTTTGCCTCACGAATGTCTTCGGGCGTGGTCATATCCGTTAGATACAAAACCATTAATGGCTGCCAATCCGAGCCCGCGGGTCGGTGCTCCATTATCCGGTTATAATAACTGCGTGCCTGATCAAGTTTAGTTATCGGTGGTACTAGATTCGGCATCACAATACTGCGCCCAAAAGAATGTGCTGCAGCAGGCACCGTCATAGCCAACGCGTCTTCATCCCGCAGGTGCACGTGCCAATCGTCGGGCTGTAACAGCGTCAGTTCTTGCATAGTTGTCCTTGGTCTAGTTGCTCGGGGATGGCAAGCCTAGCAGCCACAAGCTGTCGAGGTAAAACAACATTCATCACCACTAGTGCGCCATCGCTAGAACATTGTAATTCTGCAGCCAGCCAATGCGCTCTAAGCTTTTCATCAGTATGCTATCAGCGGTGTATTCGGCACCTAACGTATCCGAGATAGAAGCGACTCTGCTGGAGGAATCAATGAAAAAATTTTTAATCGGTCTGGGTATTACCATCGCCGTGCTGGTGATTCTGGGCATCGTATTTCGCGGCCCGCTTATGATGATGGCAGGCATGGCATTTATGCAGCCTGACCACAGCTTCGCCGACGACAAAACAGCGCCCGCTCCTGACTATGCCAATCCAGAACATTGGGCCGCTCTGCCTGAGCTCGAAGACTCTGCAGACGTTGTACCCGACGGCGTATTCATAGATCCCAGCAGCACCAAGGATGTGGATGTTTTTTTTATTCATCCCACTACTTACGTCAGTCCGAACCATTGGAATCAGCCACTGACAGATGAAACCGCTAACAAAATGACCGATGACTGGGTCATGCGTGACCAAGCCAGTGTGTTTAACGGCTGCTGTCAGGTTTACGCACCGCGTTACCGGCAAGCAACGCTGTATAGTTTCCAAGACCAAAATGGCGACGGCGGTAAAGCCTTAGAACTGGCATACCAAGACGTCAGAGCTGCGTTCAACTACTTCATCAGTGAACGCAACAACGGCAGACCATTTATCATTGCCGGCCACAGTCAAGGTGCGTTCCACGCTGACCGCCTACTCAAAGAAGCCGTCGCTGGTAAGGCGTTACAACAACGCCTGGTTGCCGCCTATCCCATAGGCTTTTCGATTGATGGCAGCAATGGCATCGACGTTTGCACATCCGCTGAGCAGACGGGTTGCCAAGTATCTTGGAACACCAATACCGCTGACGCAATGGTGATCCTTGCGCAGCCGGGTGACATCTGTGTTAACCCTATTACCTGGACAGCAGACGCTACGGCAGCCACACCCAGCGCCAACTTAGGCAGCATCAGTTTTGGCAATGGTGACGTGCTGGAACAGAATGTGACCGGAGCACAGTGTCTTAACAGTCAGTTGTTGGTCGAAGACATCAACTCAGACAACTTCACCCTAATGCCTTTCGGCCCCGGCAACTACCACATGTACGACTACAGCTTTTTTCATATGAATATCCGCACCAACGCTCGAGCGCGGGTATCAGCGTATTTACAAGCCCAGCAAAGCACCCAGGCAGACGATGAGCTGATGCGCACCTTGATGGAGGAGACCGGCGCATAGCGCTTATCTATGCTGTAGCAACAAGGGGCCAGAGCGGCCCCTTGTCAGCCTTAGAGCGAACGCTAATTTAAATACTGGTCGGACATTGAGCCCATTACTTTGAAGAATTCATCGCGCACCTCAGCAATGATTTCGGCAACTGGGCGTACAGAATCGATACGACCACAAACCTGACCTGTCAAAGCAATACTGGCCTCCATGTCGCCGCCAAAATACAGATCTGTGGCCTTGCCGAATTCGCTCATCGCATTGGTTTCTACATCAAACTCCAAGCGCGTGGTTTTCTCAGTACGAATCGCTCGCAAGGCCGGCGAATGCGCCCGATTAAGAAACACCGTATCGGTTTCCCGAGCGCTGACAATGGCGTTCTTCCAGTTCTCGTGCACTGGAGACTCTGTCGATGACACCATACGAGTGCCCATTTGCACGGCCTCAGCACCCAGCGCAAAGCCCGCAGCCATGGTCGCCCCGTCAAGAAAGCCACCGGCTGCGATAATCGGCACGTCTACCTGAGAGCGAACCAGAGGCAACAGCACCATGGTAGAAACATCCTGCGGATTTTTAAAACCACCGCCTTCGCCGCCCTCAACGATCAAGCCGTCTACGCCACATTCAACGGCTTTCTTCGCGGCACTTAAATTTGGCACCACATGAAATACCGTAAGGCCCGCTGATTTTAGTTGCTCGGTATAGCGCTCGGGATTACCCGCCGAGGTCGTCACAAACTTCACTCCCTGATCGATAATGAAGTTCACAATGTCAGGATCGCGGACAAAGGCCTGGGCCACATTCACACCAAAAGGCTTGTCCGTGAGTTGACGCATTTTCAGGATTTCCTCACGAATCACATCCAATTCGCCTGATGAGGTTTCTATAATGCCAAGGGCGCCGCTATTGGACACGGCTGCCGCCAACTGCGAGCGCGCAATCCAACCCATGGGCGCCTGCACAATAGGCACCTCCACGCCCAAAAGCCGGGTGATGCGATTGTCAAAGTGCATAATTTTCTCCATTTCAATCCTGCCAAGGGGGCCGGTAGCTTAGCGCACGAACAGGATAAGATCTTGACAGTAAACCACTGTGAACCAACACTCAGAACCGAACCAATAGGAGTGCGTGGTGGAGACCTTCGCAAAAATCTATAAGCGCGCTGCCGCGCGAAAAGGCGGCGAAAACGCCGTGGAACTGATGTTGCAGCCGGTAAAAAAGCGCATCCAAATAGCCAAAGTGTCCGACGCGGACGCTTTAGAGGAAATGACCAAGTGCGTATTTCGTTCCGGCTTTGTCTGGAAAATTATCGAAGCTAAATGGCCAGGATTCCAAACCGCTTTCAGCGATTTTGATGTCATGCACTGTGCCATGCTTGCAGACGAAGATCTGGAAGTACTGCAGGGTAATGCGGAAATCGTTCGTCATGGCAAAAAAATCGCCAGCGTCCGCGCCAATGCGCAGTACATTCTCGACATCCGCGCAGATTACGGCAACTTTAATCAGTTCCTGCAGCAATGGCCGGACGAGGACTTTGTTGGCCTGTGGGAGCACCTAAAGAAAAACGGTAGCCGACTTGGTGGCCAGACAGGCCGTTACTTTTTACGCTTTATTGGCTACGACACACCACTGTTGAGCAGAGACGTAGTAGCAGCGCTTATCCAAGCTGGCGTGGTGGACAAAGAACCGACCAGCAAAAAAGCGTTACTACAGAGCCAAGATGCCTTTAACACTTGGCAGCAGGAGAGCGGTCGAAGCTTCAAAGAAATTTCCCGCGTGCTAGCGCTCTCCACCGACTAACTCTCAGCCACGCCATTCGTCTGCAAACAGACACCAAGAAGTAATCACACTTGGTAATCGATCCATAAAATCAGCTACGCCTTATTATTTTAATGTTGTGGTTTCGTGCGGTTAACGGCCTGCCAGTTACCGACTTAGCTGCCGCCTCCGGGGGTATTTGCAAATACCTGCCTGCCGCCGACCCAGGTTTCTAACACCCGGATTTGACTGAGGCGCTCAGGCTCTATCGCTGTTGGGTCCTCCTCCAGCACCACAAAGTCAGCAAACTTACCCGACTCTAAACTACCCACCTCGTGGTCAGAGTGGCACTGCCAAGCGGCATCTATTGTCATGGCGCGCAAGGCAGCCTCGACCGGCACACGCTCCTCAGGAGACAACAACTGGTCGGAACGCCACATATTGCGGGTCACGGCATTTTCAATACAGCGTAGCGGATTCATCTCAGTTACCGGGTCGTCAGAGTGCACAGTCCAGCGAATACCTAAGTCCTCGCAGGATCCGGTGCGGTCAAGTTTGGCGGCTTTCTCGGGGCCAAAAATATCCTCTACAAAGGCCTTACCCCAGTAGTGCACATGACCAATCAAAAAACTCGGCGACAGACCGAGCTCCTGCATTTTCGTAATTTGTTCGTCATGCAGAATGCTGCAATGTTCGATACGACATCGCTTGGCTGCTGGATCCAAGCCTTTGGTCTTCGCCTTGGAAAAAGCATCCAACACTCGGTCGATCGCGGCATCACCGTTTGCATGCACACATACGGCCCAGCCTTCACGGAGGCGTTTTTCTACCGCGGCATCCAGTTCGTCTTTTTCAATGTAGGCCATGCCGGTACTGTCGGAATCTACGAAAGCCTCGCGCTGCAATCCGGTGCGCCCCTGATTAGAGCCATCGGAGACAATTTTCCAGCCCGTGCGCCGCACCCACTCATCCCCTTCGCCCCACTGGATATCGGCATCATCCCACTTTGACGCCGCAGCCTGACTCACACAGTAACGAAATCGCGCCGTCATCTGACCGCTATCTTTAAGGCTCTGATATAGGTCTAGTTCACCAACACCCTGAAAGGTTCCAGTGCCCTGATCGCACAGAGTGGTAATACCAACTCGGTTGGCGCTATTGAATACCCCTAAACAGGCATCGGCGAGATTTTGCTGACGCAGCATAGGGTTATGGCGGGCTACCATGGCCATTGCCGGCCCCGCTTTGAGTACTCCATTCGGCGCGCCATTTGCCTCGCGGCCAAACTCTGCGCCCTGAGGATCTACGGTCGCGGCATCGATGCCAGCAATTTCCAGCGCCAAACTGTTGCAATAGGCCAAATGTAGCGAGGCGTTATATACGAAAACCGGATGTTCGGTGCTGACCGTATCGAGCAAGTCTCGCGTCAGGTAGTCCGGTCCCTGTTGCAGCGACGGATCAAATTGCCGACCTACCACCCAGTCACCCGACGCCACTGCCGCCGCGTCTTCACGCAACTGGGCCAACGCCGCATCTGTGGTGGCAAACCGATTAGGTCCGATATTGCTGAATCGATGCAGCATCGCCAACGGCGGCAAATGCATATGCGGCTCTACAAATCCTGGCAGCACCGTTTTGCCCTGCAGGTCGATGCGCTGCAAATGCTGTTGTTCATCCAACAAATCTTCGGGTTGCTGAGCAGCCATGCCTACCCAAGCGATTTTCCCATCTTCTACATACAAGGTGTCTGCGTGGGGCGCGGCCGCATCCATAGTCATGATTCGAGCATTCTCGATCAGCAGCGGCTGCGCCATTTTCGGGAACTCTGCTCTCGGCATTTGCCCGGCATGTAGGCTGAGATCTATGTCCGCTAGACGCAGCACCTCGGCAAATACATTGGCACAACACGGGCAGGCGAATGGGTCGCCACTATGGCGCAGGGGCACCATAATCTCTGGCATAAACCGCAGATCGTCCAGCTCCTGCGCTGGCATTTGTGCCTCTTCGAACATCCGCCCCCTCCCTGTTGTAAGTAGTTAACCGCTATAAAGGCCCTCAGGCTCGAAGATCTGGCAACTGATAGCCCTTGGCATCGAGGTCTGCGCGGACAATCTTCTTGTCCATTTTGCCCGTTGTGGTTAACGGAATTGCATCAATGTACAAGACTTCGTCCGGCAACTGCCATTTGGCGAAGGCGCTTTCACAATGTTTGAGAACCTCTTCTTGGCTAACTTCTTTGCCTGGCTCTAACACCACTAAGGCTACCGGCCGTTCATCCCACCGCGGATGCGGCTGCGCGACCACACAGGCTTGCGCCACACCAGGCAGTGCCACTATGTGGTTCTCTAAATCTACCGACGAAATCCACTCACCACCGCTCTTGACCAAGTCTTTCGAGCGGTCTGAGATAATCAGATATTCCTCTGGGTCGATCTTGCCCACATCGCCGGTAATCAACCATCCATCATGGAACTTGTCAGGCTGAGGATTATTAAAGTACTCAGAACATATCCATGGCCCACGAATTAAAATTTCACCTACGGTTTCACCGTCATGAGGCAAGCGGTTGAAGTCCTCGTCAAAAATATCTAACTCCAAACCAGGCATCAGCTGACCCGCTTTCGCCACATTCTCAAATTGTTCGTCTTCACTTAGGTTTTGCTGAGCATGCTTCATAACCCGGCGCGATAGGGTTGCCAGCGGTGAGGTTTCCGTCATGCCCCAGCCTTGAATCATTTCTACGTTCAAGGTATCCCAAAACCAGCGGATCAAAGACGGCGGCGGCGAACTGCCGCCACAGGTCAACCGGTCTAACTTAGATAAATCAAAGCGCTCAGGTTCGGCCTCGTACAAGGCTTTCACACCCTGCCATATCGTTGGCACGCCAGCAGACAAGGTCACTTCCTCATTCACCATCAGCTCCAGCAACCGACCCGGGTCCATAAAGCGATGGGGCATTACCTGTTTGCAACCCAACATAAGTGCAACCCACGGGATACCCCAGCCCATGGCGTGGAACATAGGCACGATGCCACACACCGAATCAGTAGCTGACAGAGCCATGGAATCGGTCATCGCGCAGGTCAGCGTATGGAGGTACTGGGATCGGTGCTCGTATTCGACACCTTTGGGATTGCCCGTAGTCCCACTGGTATAACAAAGGCCTAATGGTGAGTTTTCATCGATTTGCGGCCACTCATAATCGGTGGGCTGACCCTCAATGAAATCCTCATAATCTACAGGATTGGGTAACTGTGTCGTCCAGCCTTCGAAGCCATCCTCTGTTGCCACGATCACTTGGCGTACCGTGGGAATCTTGCCGACCATTTTTTCTAACAGCGGCAAAATGTCTGCGTCTGCGATGATCACCTGATCTTCCGCATGGTTAATAATGTATTCGAGATCTTTTTCACCAAGGCGAATGTTAAGGGTATGCAATACCGCACCCATGCCAGCACAAGCATGGTAGGCCTCTAGGTGCCGCGAGCCATTCCACATAAACGTACCTACTCGATCGCCTACTTGGATACCTGCTGCTGCTAATGCGTGAGCAAGTTGATGCGCTCGGTCACGTGTTTGCTTATAAGTTTGTCTGCGCGTTCCTGACTCAGTGGCGGTGACAATTTCTTCGTTAGGTGCAACCTGGGCACCCCGATCTAGAATCTTTGACATCAATAGCGGCGTATGTTGCATCGCCATAGTGAATCCTCCTTGGTTTTCATGCCTTAGCGCTGATTTATTATTTTTTCGCCCTAAGTGTCGGTCGTTACAGCCTGCCGCTGCAAAATTAGCTGCGAGGGCAGAGAGTGTATAACCGGCCGATGCGACCTGTATAGGCGCAGCCTCTCATAGGCTAAAACCCCGCAGCACAATTGTGGCACGAGGCGACGAAAGACAGCAAAACTGAGATACTCGAGCCCTAGGGAGGGCAACATCACCAAAGCAAACCAACATTCACCGGCGCCTGCTTCACGGCCTTTCTTCTACGGCTGGGTCATCGTTGCTGTCGCTGGTCTTCTGAGCTTCTTGGGAACCGGATTCTATTCTTACTCTCGCGGGATATTTCTACCGTCCCTAGCGGAGGCCTTAGATGGAGGCGAGCGCTTTCGCATCTCCATGGGCTTTTCCCTCGCAGCAGTTACTGGAGCCATAGTCGCACCCTATATCGGTCGTTATCTAGATCATGGCTCAGCGCGCAAGTTACTACTGTGGGGCACTGTGATCGTTGCAACCTGCTATGTGCTGCTGGCCTCGGTGGACAACCTGATTGAGTATTTTTTAGTGGTGTCCATAGGTATGGGGGTCGGCATGGTGTGCATGGGCGGCCAAGCATGGCATCGCTCGGTGATCAGCTGGTTTGATCATTGGCGCGGCCGCGCAATTTCCTTTGCAGTCCTCGGCGCATCATTAGCTGGCATAGCCATGCCGCCGGTGGTAAACGCATTGATCGAGCTCTACGGCTGGTCTACTGCCTACCTGATTTTCGGTGGCACCACCTTAATCGTATTGTTCCCGGTCATTTATCTGTTTATGAAGGATCGGCCAGAGGAGATCGGTGAAGTTCGAGACGGCCATGCTTATGTGAACCGTCATGCCAGTGAGGTCATCGATATTGAGGAAGATCTACGCTCCTGGACCTTGGGTGAAATGTATCGTTCGCCGGCATTTTGGAGCATTGGTGTCATATTCGGCTCCATGACCTGTGTGTTCACCGCGGTGATGATGCATTTATTTTCCCATTTGCAGGACATTGGCATCGATTCATCGGACGCTTCATTCATTATGTCCGCCACTGCAGCATTTGCTGCTCTCGGGAAGCCGGTCATAGGGTGGTTAGCTGATTACTTTGGAGCCAAAGTGGCGATATGGCTGGAACTTGCCTGTCAGGGTTCGGCCTTACTCATCTTCGGCACAGCAGAAAGCGTTGAACTTTCAATTCTGGCAGCATGTCTTTACGGATTTGGCTATGCCGGCATGTCGCCTTTGCGCACGTTCGCAATATCCACAGCACTGGGGAGTCAAACCTTCGGCATGGCAACCGGCGCCCTGCGCTTTGTGGAGCTGCCCTTTCTACTGTCGGCATCGCCCCTGGCAGCCTACATTTACGACACCACTGGCAATTATCAAATGGCGTTCTTAATTTTGGTGGGCTTGATTGGCGTCGCCAGCATTGCGCCTTTCTTTATTGTCGCTGGCGGTGCCAAAGCTCGACGTGCCAGGATCCAGCAAAAAGACAAGTAAAAACTCTGCACTAGCCTTTTTCAATTACCCCTGCATCAATCAATTGCTGCCGCCGTTGTTGGTTGTACCCCAACTCCTCTAACAGTTCTGCATTGTGCTCACCCAGAGCTGGTGCATGGCGTCGAATTGCCGAGGGCGTTTGATCAAATCGCGCAGCGGGCCGAGGCTGGCGAATGCGTCCGGCAATAGGATGCTCGTATTCACTCAGCAGACCATTAGCCTCAATCTGCGGATGTGTAAGCACGTCTTCTCGACTGAGCACTGGCGCACAGGGCACACCTTGGGCGTCTAGCCTAGCCAACCAATACTCCGAGCTGTTGGTGGCCAGTACC
Source organism: uncultured Gammaproteobacteria bacterium (assembly GCA_913050035.1). Lineage (GTDB taxonomy): Bacteria > Pseudomonadota > Gammaproteobacteria > Pseudomonadales > Azotimanducaceae > UBA4421. The sequence continues at coordinate 10,478 of CAJXAC010000048.1, forward strand.
TCGCCGGTCATTGCTAACCGCAAAGTGGCATTGACAGCGCGATCATTGACCGTTGCAAAGCGTTCATCGTCCAGCCATTCCTGACGATCTAGAGCTTTACACAAGCCTTCCCACTCGATGTTGCTAACCGCGCCGGCAGTAATATATCCGTCGGTGGTCGCAAAAATTAGATCGGGCGACAGTTGTGCACGCTGGGCCTTAACCTCACGCCCAACTAGGGTCATGCCAGCCATACCTTCGGGCCACAGATAGGCCACCATGGTGTCGAGCATTGCAAGCTTTACATGCTGACCTTTGCGCGTCCGCTCACGCGCAAACAGCGCAGCAGTGATGGCCTGAGCTGCAGTGACCGCGGTGGTTTTATCAGGAATTATGGTGCGAATCATTTTCGGCCGGCCGGTCTCCCCGTCTGCCTGTATCGCTGCCAGACCTGATAATGCTTGGATAACCGGATCGTAGACTCGCTGATGTGCAAATGGACCGTCCTCGCCGAACCCACTGATTGACACGTAAATGATGTCCTCTCGCAGTGCCCGCACAGCTGCTTCGCCAAAGCCCATGCGTTCAATCGTACCCGGCCGGAAGTTCTGCACCATTACATCGGCGGTAGACAATAAATCTCGGAGAATTTCCGCACCCTCCGCCGTTTTTAGATTGAGTGCCAAACTGCGCTTCGAGCGGTTGGACGAGATAAAGGTTGAGGTAATGCCCGAGCGATTCGGCCCAGCACCACGAACCAAGTCCCCCGCCAACGATTCAACTTTGATCACGTCGGCACCCTGATCAGCGAGCATCATGGTGGCTACCGGCCCGGAAATCATTGATGTTAAATCAATGACCCTGATACCGGCCAATGGCCCGGTGACAGTCTCGTCGACGTCTCGCACCTCAGTCACGCGAATGCCCTCATAGCTTCGGCCTTGGCCCACTTGTAGTCTGCCTTGCCGTTTGGTGCGCGTCGCACCTGCTCAACCAGTAACACATGCTTGGGTACTTTGTAGCCGGCCAAATGCTCACGACAAAAATCGATAATGTCTTCTTGAGTCGTAGCGACCCCTTCAAGATGCGACGCCACCGCAACAATGCGTTCACCGAAGCGCTCATCTGGAACACTTACAACCAGACAGTCATGCACCGGGGCAAAGCGTTTAACCGCTTCTTCCACCTCTTCTGGAAATACCTTTTCACCCGCCGTGTTGATACAGGCACTGCCGCGACCCAGTAAGGTAATCGAACCATCCGCTTCCACAGTGGCGTAGTCCCCGGGGAAACTGTATCGAACCCCGTCGATCTCGCGAAAAGTTGCCGCAGATTTTTCCGCGTCTTTGTAATAACCCAGCGGAACCAATCCTGAAGTAGCGATCTTGCCCATTTCCCCTGACCCTGGCTCAACAACCCGACCATCATCAGTAATGACCCGAACGCCTTCACTCAACTCAAACTTTGCCGTCGCACTGATGCCTTCACGCGTTGTGATAGAACTGCCCATGCCGCCTTCAGTTGATCCCATAATGTCGGCTAAGACCATGTCGTGATGGGCAAGCAAACCCTGTTTGGTCTCCATACTCCACATCACTCCGCTAGAGCCAATTTGCTTAAGGCTACTGATATCGTAGGGAGTACCGCGACGTTTAGCGTCATCTAGGGCGTTAAGTATGGGGCGCGCAAACGCATCGCCCACTATGATCAGGTCGGTGACACGATATTCTTCCACCATACCCAGTAACCGGTCCGGATCCATGCCGAGCTTAGAGGTAGTAACAACGGTGCCACCCAGCAACATCGGCAAAAAACTGCCCAGCCACATGCCGGTACCGTGCATCAACGGGCAGCCTGGCAGGCTTATCGGCGGCTGCTCAATACGCTGCAGATAATCCGCAAATTCACTCATAGATGCAGGTGGTTCCAACTCTCGGCCCGCTGCACCTGAGGCAATAAAATATTGCGTGAACGCGCCAATAGGATACATCACACCCTTGGGCATGCCCGTAGTACCACCGGTGTACAGCATATAAACACCCTGGGGATTTTGCGGCCGCCGCGCTAACGGTGGGTTCTCTCGGATTGCTCGCTCGTAATCCACCGCACCCTTTAACAGCGCCTCAGTGCCGTCATCGATCTGCACCAATAGCTTGACCTTGGGTAGGCGCTCACGAATTTCCCAGATACGCATGGCATAACAGGACTGAAAGAACACTGCTTCGGCATCCGAGTTATCTAACAGATAAACTAATTCGTCTGCTTTGTAGCGATAATTTACATTGATCGGACAGCCGCCGACCTTGAACACGCCAAATTGCGCTTCCTGATACTCGTTTGAATTGTGCAGATACAAGCCCACTTTCGAGTCAGCGCTAATGCCGTGGGCCTCTAATAATCCTGCAATCGAGGCAGCCCGCCGCTCAAAACTTTGCCAATTGAGGGCGCGGCCATCTGCGATGGTCGCTGTGCGATTTGGAAAACAATCCGCAACAGTTTCCATCGCGGTCGCAAAGTGAAAATCCATAAGAGCCTCCTACCCCAGCTAGATCAACTAATTTAGAGCACTGAACTAGGATTTCAAAGGCCAGAGAAACAATTCTTCGAATCTAAAACTACAGACTCACCAATTTTTGGTGAAATCGACCAAGACATTTTGTAAATAACTCGGTTTTTGCCCGCAAAGGCCCGGTTAGTGGCCTATTTGAGAGAAATTCAAATTGGCATGGCTTTTGTATTGTGTTTGTACCAACAACATTTGAGGATTTTAACGGGTTCGCTCCGATCACTGGTCGACGGAGCGCACAACACGGAAACTAGGAAAATGCAGAACAACTTACGCCTTTCTCGACTGGCTTACCCCAGAGCCACCCTTATCACAGTCATTAGCCTATCCTTACTGGTACTGTCAGTCGGCCTATTTGCCGACACCAGCGCAGAGCCACTGGCGATGGCCGAGTTAATCGCCAGCAATGGCCTGCTAACGCAATTTGCCTTGACGTTTAGCTAACTTTGACCCCATCGTAAGGAGCAAATTATGACGAAGCCATTGGAAAAATTGCGCAAACACATGCATCTAGATCGCGATCAAGCATGGCTATTTGGAGTGTGCGCAGGCTTAGCAAATTATTGGCACACCGACCCCGCCATAGTGCGTGTGGGCGTTGTTGTAAGCGGTTTATTCATAACCAAGGTGACCATAGCGTTTTATCTAGTCGCTTGGCTGTTGCTGGACGATCGCCCCCGCGACCGTGTAAGTGGTGACCACGAAAGTTGAGCTGAGAAACGATTCTCAAGCACAGGCCGGCGCCATTACCTCTGATCTCGCCATTGCTTGAACGCCTCCAGCTCGGTGCGAACTTGAGCGCTGACATAGCTAATGACTGCGGCATCATCGAGCAAACCCCAGCCAAATAGAAAATCTGGCAGCGCATCTAGCGGGGCTATGAAATACAGCAGCGCAGCGACCACTGACACTAGCGTGGTCGCTGAGATCTCGCGATAGTCGCCGTGGACATAGGCACTTACTAAATCGACTAATGTACGCAACTGCTCTTGTGCGCTAGCAAGACTGGCACCACCACGCTGGATCATTTTCGCAGTGGCTTGCTTAGCCACCTTCTGCAGACGTGCAGGCGATCCAACTATTTCACCTGCCCGCGTAAGGAATCGCGAAAAGCCGCGTGGTTCCTCGCTCATGCGCGAACCGACTCCTGACCAACCACAAACTCTAACAGCCATCGGGTCACCAATAATTCGTCTGTAGCCTTGCGCATACTATCCATGCCCTGCTGGTAGAGCGCTTCTCCGAGCAGCGTCCGACGATGATCCAATAACCCTTGGGCGTATGGCTTCGTAAATTCCGGGTGACCCTGCACCGTGATTACTTGATCACCCACGGTGAAACCCGCGATCGGGCAAAACCCATTAGTGGCAAAAACTTCCGCAGCTTGGGGTAATTCGGCAACCTGATCTTTGTGGCTAGACAACAAGCTGAACTGCGAATGCGCGACCTCCCCCATCCAGTTGTGGTGCCGCACAATATCGCTGGTGTGGACGCCAACCGCCCAACCGCCCTCAGCCGGAGCGACTCGACCACCAAAATAGTGGGCCATGAGTTGGTGGCCAAAGCAGATGCCTATTATTTTTTTACCCGCCGCCATGGCGCGCTCAACAAAATTCACCAGCTCAATGATCCAGGGCGCGTCGTCGTAGACACTGTCGCGACTACCGGTAATCAAATAGGCGTCACATTCCACAACCGCTGGCACCGCCTGCTGTACTGGATAGTTGATACATTCAATCTGGATTTCACCGGCCTCAGGCAGTCGAGCGCTGGACTGCAGCACTCGCTCAAACATCAGCGGATAATCGCCGAACTTGGGCTGGAAATGTTCCAGCACCGAGTCGGTCTGTAAAATTCCAATACGTAAGGTGTTCATCAAATAATCTCGAAGTACCGACGCAGCTGCCAATTGTTCAGGCTGCGCTGATATTCTTGAACCTCCCAACGACGCGACATAACGAAGTGCTCGACAAACTCATCTCCGCACATCTCGCGAGCCAATTTCGATGCATGCATAGCTCCAGCAGCATCGGCCAAGTTATTGGCAAATCGAAAATGCTCCGGTAACGACTCCTCCAAGTCATAGGCATTACCCTGCACAGCACTGCCAGGCTCCAGTTCCTCACGAATACCGGCCAACCCCGCACTTAGTACAGCTGCTGCAACCAAATAAGGGTTGGCATCCGCACCACCGACTCTACATTCAATGCGCTGACTGGAAACACCACCGGGAATAACACGAATAGCGGCGGTGCGATTCTCCACCCCCCAAGTCGCTGCGGTAGGTGCCCAGGCACCTTTCACCAGTCGAGTATAGCTGTTGATCGTCGGCGCAAGCATCGGCAACAGTTCCGGTAAATACCGCTGCAGCCCACCCACCGCGAAGCGTTGGGCCTCTGAAATCCCGTGGGACGCAGCCCCATCAGCAAAAATATTAATGTCATTTTCGTCGCAAAGGCTGAAATGAAAATGGCCACTTTGACCCGGGTAGTCCATTGACCATTTCGCCATAAAGGTCGCCATCATGTGGCGTTTCTGGAAGTAAACCTTGGCGAACGTTTTGAATAAATTTGCACGATCAGCGGCTTCAATGCCTATCTGCGACTGCAATGCGGCCTCCCAGACCCCTGGTCCCGTTTCGCAGTGCAAACCCTCGATATCGCAATCCATTTGCCGACACCAATCCATGAGTTCCAGAAAATTCGTCGATTGTGCCGAGGCGCGCAATACCGAATAGCCAAAATTACCGGGACTGAGCGGCAGCAAATTTTGATAGTCCTTGTCCCGCACAGTGTGCGGTGTTTCGTCAAAAACGAAAAACTCATACTCAAAACCCGATCTCACGCGCAACCCTAGATTGGCATATTCGTTTAATACACCGTTCAAAACCGAGCGCGGACACAACGGGTGAGGGCCCGCAGCTGCAACAAACTCGCCGATAAAAAACGGACAGTTCTCATCGGGCAGCCATCGCTCGGAATCTACAATGAGACGATAGGACGCGTCTGGAAACCCCGTATGCCAACCTGTGTAGCGACCTGCGTCATAGAGCTGGTCGTCAACATCCCAACCAAATACACAATCACAAAAACCGCCCTGCTTGCTTAGGAGGCTGGCGAATTTCTCCAAACCGACATATTTGCCACGAATTACACCATCGATGTCGGTCAGACCCAGCTTAACTTGAAAGACGTCGCGCTCTTTGTACTGCGCCAATTTGTGCTCTAAAACCGTTTGATCTTTATCCATAGCAACATCCTCGTCTGAACCGCGCATACTCGCCACCCAATCCTACACCCTCGGGCCTTTATCACTACCCTCAAGGTTCGCCCAAACATGGCTCGACGACACATCAGCTGCGAATTGTGTTACCGAATCACCCAATGCATTTATCCACCCATAATCAACACCTAAGTACACTGCAATGCTGTGGATAACTTTGAGGATAACTTATGCGGAGATTGTGCAAGTTTGGGGCTAAACCAAACACAGACGCTTCTTTATAGCCGAATATTTTTGTTTTTATATATATTTATCAATTGGTTATAGGCATTTGGTTAAACTAAATTATAGAAAGCTACGCCATGTGTTCGCGTGTCTAAGATTTGTTCCCTCATGTGAATAAACTTATCTGTCAGCGCGTTAGTGATCACTAACCCCACAAGCTCTAAATGGCTTTATTTTTATGAAAAAATCGCAGTAAAAATAAAATATCAAAAACGTTAGTGGGGGCCGCTCTGGGACTCGCTTGCCATCCAGCAATTGGCCTTAAAATGATTCTGCCTAAACCTCCCGCCGCCTATGCCGCCAGCCTAGGTGTATACGCAGACGTTACATTTTTGCCAATCTAGTTCAGCAAAAAAATTTTCAGTGCATCAAATTGAACATTTTTCGCCGGTACTGACCCGCCAGCTCATTGCCCTTGCCAAGCACATCAAACACTCTGATCATCGTCAGCCGACCCAGATCATCGCGAAAGCTACGATCCGCTTGTAAAATTTCTAGACCCACCAACAAGGACTCTTCATAGCGTTCAGCAACTACATGGCGTACCGCCAACTGATACTTCAGGTCGAGATTGGCAGAGTCTGCCTCTACCGCCGCTGTTAATTCTTCAAGCTCCGGCATCGCTGCAGCTTCTTCCATAAACTCCAGCCGGGTTTGTGGACGCGATCTATCTGCCACATCTTCCTTAATACTGGCCAAGACCGTGCGCGCGTCTTGAAGATCACCCTTACGCACTAAGACGTCAGCTATATCGACTCGCAGCGCCTGATTATTCGGCTCCTCTTCGATGGCCGCCTGAAGCATTGCTACCGCAGTGGCAAAGTCCTTTTGCTCCAATGCCTGCTGTAGGTCGCCAGCAATTGCATCGTCCAAGGACTGCGTATGTTCATCCAACATGCCGCGCAGCTGTTCTTCATCGGCCGGGCCGTCTAACTGGTCGACGATCTGTCCTTTGTAGACGACTCGGATACAGGGCAAGCCTGGTACCTGTAAGCGCTGGGCCAGATTCTGATCCAACGCAACATCTGACAATGCTAAGGCGAACTTGCCCTGATACTGGCCCAACATGATTTCCAGCTGGCTTTTCACCTGCACCGAGGGCGGCACCTGCTCAGCCCAAAACAACACCACCACGGGCAACGACTGGGAGCGGTCGACAACTTCCGATTGAAAAGTCTCAACGGATACATCTATGGGAGCGGAATTTTGCATCGTTTTGTTCTAAGTCCTGATGATTGGCTAAACGCGGCGAATGTTACATCACCTTGTCGAAGGAAATTTGTCGCGTAATGGGCCGCTGACCGACCCAATCAAACCCATCTTGTTGATTTGCAATACCCAAGCTGGCCACTTTGCTAAGTAACCCATCGAAGGCCGCCGAGACGTTTTGTAGCGCATTATTCTGCTCACTGATATGCCCAATCATGACGTGCAGTTGCGGATGCACGAGGTGTCCCAGCAGCTGGGCGGCTTGCTCATTTGACAGGTGCCCATAGTCCGCAGCAACACGGCGCTTCAATGCCGGCGGATATTTGCCATGCATAAGCATGCGGCGATCATGATTAGCTTCCAGCAGCAAGTACGTACAGTCACTGAATTGGCTCACAACATGCTGGGTAATAGACCCCAAATCCGATAACACCCCAATCTTCTCGTCGCCATGACTCAGGGTAAACTGAGTCGGTTCACGAGCATCGTGGGGCACACATACTGGGTTAATCTGCACACCGGCCACTTCAAATGGCACATCACCGTCGAAGGGTTGGCAACTGAACCCCTCAGGCGCTCGACTCAGTGTCCCGTGCGAGGCATATACTGGTAGCCCATAGCGGTGAGCAAGAGCCGCAACACCCGCGATATGGTCGCTGTGTTCATGACTAACAAGAATTGCTGTGATGTCCCCTGCGCTGACTTGCCGACGCGCCAGACGTTGTTCCGCCTGTTTTAGATTGAAGCCGCAATCCACTAAGAACAGGGCATCACCAAGGGCAACGAGGGTACCGTTGCCGCGGCTGCCACTGCCGAGGGAAGCAAACCCCATCAGGCTGCGTATTCTCGGACCAGGACTAAAATCTGCTGCGCTAAATCATTATCAGCCAGCGGCTGCTCGCCATCAAAAACCAAAACATCAAAGACGTTAGAAGCGGGGTTCGCAATCATTCTCAGTGTCACATTAACATCGCGGCTGCCACTGCAAGAGAATGTCAATCGACACAGCACTCCGCTTGATTTATCGCCACCAAACAAACTTTGTGGCAACACTACCTGAATCGAAAACGTTTCTGAACTTTGCTCAACCACGTCAACTTCTACGACTTCGGCATTCCGCAGCGACTGCCCCAGCGTCGCCCAAGCCCGACCTCTGTCTAAGAACAAACGCAACATCGGTTGACCGGCTGCGTTGCGCACAAGTCCGGTCTTGGCACCACTACCAATTTCCTGAGCCACTCGTGACACTGTGCTCTCAGCCACTCGGGCGGCAATGTAAGCTCCAATTTCCGATAGCAATTTACTTTCAGCATCGTTCAGATCTGAAACAATGGCATTCAAAGCAGCAACATTTCCGGCAATTTGACTGCCCTGCTGATCATTGTCATGGCGCAAGTGCACTTCCGTGGCAGTGGGCTGTAACCCCTGCTCAACTCGAATCAGCAATCGATCCTTGCCCTGTCCAAGACCTGCGCTTTGCTTGGCATCCAGCACTGCTGCACGTACAACGTCCCGATATGCCTGAGCATCCAGTGACAGCCACGCTGTGTTCAGCCTCCCTTCCTCGGGATCCTCGAAGTCGAATGCCACGCCATTGTCAGCAAAGAACTGTTTAATTTTAGGCCAAGCGGTGGTCGGCGGTTCGGGGATAGCCAACCAAGCGCGCGCGCCAAGCCGCTGAATACGTACCTCGTTACGGTTATCGTTGGCATACATCGCATCCGGCAACGGCGGCTTTTGGGGATAAAAAGATGGATTTATTTGCGGCGCAATCTGCGGCACCGGAAACGGGTCAAGACTTGGTTTTGACGGCAGGTCTGCGGGCACCTCCAAGTCGGCCTCTGGTTGCGCTTGCAGGTAGTCATTTGGATCTCGTTCATCGGACTGGTTGCCGCCAAACCAGCCGCAGCCTGTGGCTGCGATAGGCAACAAAATTAGCATCGCCTTGCGGACGATCGAAGGAAAATTCCAGATCATGCATGTGCTCCTGCAGCTGCAATACGCTCTCGTACAGTGTCGTGATGTTGGGTGCTCAGTGGTACCAACGGCAAACGAATACCCGCTTCAATACGACCAAGATCACTCAATGCCCACTTGGTTGGGGTCGGCGAGGATTCAACAAACAAAATTTCATGCACCGGTTGCAACCATTCATCCACTTGGGCCGCACGCGCTCTATTACCCGCCAAAAAACTGTTACAGAATTCTGCCATAAGGCTGGGCAACACGTTGGCTGTCACGGATATCGTACCCACTGCGCCCAACTCTAACATTTGTAATGTTTGTGCATCTTCACCAGACAGCACAAAGAAATCTTCTGCAACTCTGTCCTTGATCGCCGTTACGCGCTGAGCATCCCCACACGCTTCTTTAATGCCAACAATACCGTCTATTGCGGCTAACCGAGCCACAGTTTCTGGTTGCATATCGCAGCCCGTTCGAGGAGGCACGTTGTACAGCACAATCGGTACCGTGGTCGCCGCCGCTATTTTTTTATAATGCTGATACAAGCCCTCTTGAGTCGGCCTGTTGTAGTAAGGCGTCACCAACAAACACGCATCTGCGCCAAGGCGCTGCGCCTCTTGAGTTTGATGGAGGGCTTCATCAGTCGCGTTACTGCCAGTACCTGCAATGACCGGGACGCGCCCAGCAACGACATCTATAGTTCGCTTAATGACCTGTAGATGCTCGTCGGTAGCCAGAGTAGCGCTTTCGCCTGTTGTGCCCATGGGCACAATACCGTGGGTGCCGCTATCTATATGCCACTCTATCAACCGATCTAACGCGCCCCAATCTACGGAACCATCAATTCGCATCGGCGTTACGAGCGCCACAATGCTGCCTGTCAACATGCCAAAGGCCTTAGTTGTATTGGGATCGCGAGATGGTACGCACGCTGCTCACGAGCTACAAGCACGATCCGACAAACGGGGTAAAACAAACAGGTCAGACATTCACTGAAAGCGCACGATCAACGAGGAACTGCAGGTGACGACGATGGACCTTGGTCGCTGCATTGCCTCTGCGTTTTCCACTCAACTGCTTGGCCAATTTCTCAAGCTGGGCAAACACTGCCGAGCGCGCCAGATTAGACACGCGTCGCGATTTCTTGCCGCGCCACATGGATACCAAACGCTGCACGTACTCGACCTGAAGGTTTTGCCTGATGCTGTTTACACTGCCGCGCATATCCGCATCGAAAATAGCACCCGTCAACTGATCGAGCATCTGGGTCAACTCATAGTCATTACCGTAGAGACGCGAGTCGCTGATCCGCTGCAGAGTGCGCGGATGCAGTAGATGATCCAAAACACGCTTTTGCACCGATAACATCATTGCATGCAGCTTCGGGTCTTCCGGCTCAGCGTAGAAATCAAATCCACGCCGCTGGCGTTGCAGATGCTGGAATATTAATTCCGAGCCACCTAGCGCATCCGACGCGAAGATATACCTAGCCAACACGTCCATGGCGCGCTGCTGCTGACTTGCTGCCACAGGTTGATAGGGCGGCACGTCGGAGCTACCCGGCGCAGCACGATTAATATGCACACCACCCACGTACCGGGAAACTACCCCACCGGACCGGGATAATTGATTCATCAGCACCGCATGGCTGTTATACAGCGCTTGAAAAGTTTCGCCCTGATAGTTGGTCAACAAGTCAGCGCGGATATCGCGTACAAGCTGTAGGCGCTGTTCAGCATAGCCAACCGCATCGCCGCTGTGGTCATAGATATTAATGTGCGGGTCAATCCCGCGACCAGGCCGACGCATGTCATCAGCATCATTACCGTAGGCCAATTCTGGTTCGATAGATCGCGCAAGCAAGGCCTGCACACGCTGTTGTTCTGCGCTCGCGTCTGCCAGACTTGGCGCATACCCGAACTCTATCGCCCAAAGGTCGTAAAGCCCGGGACGATTTTGATAGAAGGGTGTTTGGGTTTTACCTGGCGGCGCGACATTCACCGCCTCGTAATCCATAACCGAGCCAGACAATCCCTTCGCTGCGACCGCAACTTCGTCGAATACATCAGGCTGTAGCTGACTGGCCCGCATATTGTGGGTCAACCCAAGCGTATGACCGATTTCATGCAAAATCAGCATATACATACTGTCTTCGATCAACTGTTCTGTCAGCGCTTCGGTCAAACTGCCCGCTGCTAGTGCTTGTACCGCAAACAACTGGTCCATCTGCATTTGCGCACCCAACTCACAGTGCCTGCCTGCGCTATGAACCTCAAGCGCACTCGGTTGTAACACGTCTTTGATACGCAAACGGTTGGTCAGAAAACTGAACTCCAGCATGATATCCGCGCCAATAATCTGGCCCGTGCGTGGGTTGCTAAAGGAAGGGCCATAGCCACCAAATGGCGGGTTCGGCGAAGACGTCCAGCGCAGCACGTTGTAACGAATATCACCAGCGTCCCAGTCCGCATCATCCGGCTGTTGTTTGACAACAATCGCGTTAGAGAATCCAGCCTTCTCAAAAGCCACATTCCAGGATAGCGCCGCAGCTTCAATCACATCGCGATATTCATAAGGCGTAGTATTTTCAATCCACCAAGTGATCGGTTCTACCGGATCGGAAATAGCTGCTTCCGGGTCCTTTTTCACCAGTTGCCAACGCTTAATCATGTCGCGATAGGGTGCGACGTCACGACTGGTTAAGTCCGTGACTCGATCGGTAAAATACCCAACTCGATAATCCGCCGCGCGAGGTTCAAAGTCGTTCTCTGGCATCGCTACCAGAGTGTGTTGAACCATAACGCTAATAGCACGACTGTCTGTAAC
>CAJXAC010000049.1 GCA_913050035.1 uncultured Gammaproteobacteria bacterium
TCACGGTACGACCATAAGCATGGCGGGTTTATCCGGTCATGCGTCAAGAAAACGCGGAATTGAGCCGCTTCTCGAAGATCATCCCTACATCCAAACCCCCTACCCGCTGCGCTGCCCTTTGGGACCCCACCACGCAGGTGCCCGCGACTACTATCTTCAAGATCTTGAGGATACGATTCAAAAGCTCGGCCCCGAAAACATTGCGGCCCTCGTTGCAGAACCCATAAACGGTTCATCAGGCGGCGCGATAACCCCACCCGAAGGCTATTGGCGAGCCGCACATCAAATTCTGCAACGACATGGCATTTTGCTCATCATGGATGAAGTCATGACAGGTTTCGGTCGCACTGGGGTGGCCTTTGGATCGCAACTTTATGATGTAGAGCCAGACCTATTGGTGGCGGGTAAAGGTTTGGCGGGCGGCTACGCCGCTATAGCCGGTGTATTTGGTCGTGCGGACATTGCCAATGCCATTAGCGAAGGCGGTTTCAATGTTATGTTCCACACCTTTGGCGCGTTACCACAATCCTGCGCCGCTGCGACCGCAGTGTTGAAAATCTTACGCGAAGAAGACTTAGTCCAACGCGCTGGGGTTATGGGTCAAAAAACCCTCGAACGCCTGCAGGGGAAATTCGGTCAGCACCCCAACGTGGCCGAGATCCGAGGGGCCGGTATGCTTATCGGCATAGAGATCGTAAAAGACCGCGACAGCCTTGAGCGCTTCGATGAAAACGCTCGCGTAACCGATCACCTCACCCGCGCCGCAATGGATGCGGGTGTGTTTTTCTATCCCGGCGGTACTGGCGAATACCGCGATGTCATTTGCATCGGCGCGCCATTTATTATCGATGAGCCGGAGATCGAACTTATGGAAACCGCCCTCGGCGCAGCCCTCGCAAATCTGCCCACGAGCTAAGCCAGCTATAGCGCCCGATATATGGCCTGAAGGAGCGTTAATGAGCGCGGATCGCCCAAAACTCCGTCATGCATTTTATTCATAACAAAAGCAACGCTCATCTGCGCATCTTGGTCGACCAAAATATTGGATCCGCCCCAGCCGCCCCAAAAACACGCATTCTTATTTGGTGATAACGGCAGCAATTCGGACATAAGACCAAAACCGAGTCCATAAGAAATGGGCACTCCCAATACTAAATCGGTACCAGAAATTCTTGGCTGCATTACCGATGTTGCCGTCTCAGCAGACATTAGATCCACCCCAAAGGCGGTACCCTTACACGCTAAAGGCGCCTGTAATTTAGCCACAGATCGCGCATTACCATGGCCGTTTGCTGCAGGTATTTCAGCCTGCCGCCAACCATCAGTCCAAGAATGCTCGACACCAACGAAGGGACTACGGAAGGTACGTGCGGGAATAGAATTCGCATCACCACCATCCGGCGCTTCGCCCTGCCCAAACGGGATAAGACGACTGATCCGATGAAATTCACTGGGTGGGACGCCAATAAAGAAATCGGCGCCCAGTGGCCCAGCAATTTCTTCTTGGAAATAAGTACCGAGCGATTTTCCGGTAATTCGTCGCACCACCTCGCCGATCAAATAACCCTGCGTAATGGCGTGGTAACCAGGTGCGCTGCCAGGTTCCCACCAAGGCGCTTGAGCCGCCAGCAAAGCTACAATCTTATTCCAATCGTACATGTCGTCAGGCGACATCATTTGGTCCATACCGGACAAACCAGCAGCATGGCTCATCAAATGCCAAACCTTAACCCGCTCTTTGCCGTTTTGTGCAAACTCTGGCCAGTAATCGGCCACATTGCGTTCAAAATCCAGCTGATCACGATCGGCTAGCACCAAGGCACAGAGGAACGACATAGTTTTAGTGGTGCTATAAACATTAACCAGGGTGTCTTCCTGCCAGGGGGCGCTGGCCGCTTCATCTAAATGACCACCCCATAAATCCACAACCATTTCACCACCAATGGTTACCGCAAACGACACCCCAACATCGTCACCGGAATCAATGCTGGCACTGAGTATGTCGCGCACTTCCGCAAACTTCGGATCGCAGATCCCTGCAATATCGGCCATCACCTTCCCCTCTCATATAACGCTGATGCCTTTGATGATACGTGTTTGATTGGCAAATATCGCTTTGCCCGCCTAGTTCACGGCCAATTTTTACTGGGCAAACGTCAGCGATTACGCCAATCTCAATACTGGCGAGGAGGAAGTTAGTTCTATGGATCATCAAATTTTTGCCCAGCTACTGGGCAACTACGGAGAATTTGTCGGCGCCGTGGGGGTGGTTATTACGCTCGGATATTTGGCCGTACAGATCAAGCAGAATCGCACCCAAACTCAATCTCAGATCGAACAGAGCCTGTACGAGCAGTGGCAGACCCCAGCAAAAATAATGGCGGACTCGCCGCAACTTGCTGACGTATTTTGCCGAGGTCAAAAGTCTCGATCGGCGCTGACTGAGGCGGAGCAAATGCAATTTGATATGTTTTGCTCACTGGGCATCAATACCGTGGAGTTTGCCTTTCGCCTTTCTGAAGACGCAGACACCGACCCAGACGGGCCAACCTGGATATCCATTGCCGAATTTTTTCTCGACAGCCCAGGTGGTCGAGAGTTTTGGTACGAACGCCGAGATTTATTTTTCGCAGGCTTTCAAAAATGGATCGAAAGACATTTGGACATCGCCGTACCACCCCACAATTTGTCATCTTAAGTCCAACCAACACGACTGGTGACAATCCGCTCTGGTCGCTACCATGGCCCGGTTGACCATCAGCAACCTGTACCTACACTAAGGAGCACAATGTCTACTGACACGACTAACCAAGCACGCCAGTGCTTAGAGTGTTTACGCTCAGAAGTGAATGCCGCTTTTTCGCACCTTAAAGCACTGTGCTCAGAAGAAGGGCGACTATCCCCTAAATTGCTTGATGAGCAACAAAAGGTCAGTTACGAGCTGGCGTTTTGCGTAGCAGAAATTGAGGCCTCGGTTGCAATGTTAAACTACGCAACTGAGACGCAAACAGAGGCTGATCTTTGTAAATCCATAGCCTTTACCTTCTGCGCTGAGACTATCCGTACGGTCTGGCAAAGATTACTCAACCATGCACAAGAGCTCGGCTTAGATAACGCCCACCTGCTGCAGCTAATGGGCAGTGCTCCGCTGGCGGATTTTCTTCGGCAACACGGCAGCAGTAGCCAATTGGCAAAAATTGGCGCAGCGTTACTGGATCGAGGCAATGTACGACTGCCCACAGGTCTCGGTGAGGAAAAAGACCTCGTGCGTGAGAGCTTTGCCCGTTTTGCCGACGATGTCGTGGTGCCGCAAGCGGAATCGATTCATCGGTTTGATACAGATATTCCGGATTCACTGATTGAGGCCGCAGCGCAAATGGGCTGCTTTGGCACCTGTATTCCGGAGCAGTTTGGCGGCCTTATGCCGAACGATAAGCACGACAGTCTGGGCATGCTAGTAGTCACCGAGGAATTGTCCCGTGGCTCTTTAGGAGCTGCTGGTAGTTTGATCACCCGACCGGAAATCGCCGCTAGAGCACTACTGCATGGCGGCACCGACGAACAAAAACAATATTTTTTGCCCCGCCTAGCCGCCGGGGAGATGCTTGCTGCCATTTCAATAACGGAACCAGACTATGGCTCTGATGTAGCGTCGTTATCGCTAAAAGCCAGCCAAACGGACAGCGGGTGGATGTTAAACGGCGCTAAAACATGGTGCACCTTCGCCGGCAAAGCTGACGTGATCGTGGTCATCGCCCGTACTGATACAGATCGCTCCAAGGGTCATAAGGGTTTGAGCATGTTCATGGTGGAAAAACCGCGTTTTGCCGGCCATGAGTTTAGCCACGAGAATCCCGCCGGCGGACGCTTGGTGGGTCGCGCAATTCCTACAATTGGCTATCGCGGTATGCATTCTTTTGACCTGTCCTTTGAAGACTACGTCGTACCAAATTCCGCACTGGTGGGCGGCACTGCGGGTCAGGGTCAAGGTTTTTATCTCACCATGGCCGGGCTATCTGGCGGGCGCATTCAAACCGCCGCGCGGGCATCCGGCGTAATGCAAGCCGCATTAGAAAAAGCCGTGAGCTACAGTAATGACCGCAAAGTCTTTGGGGCTACCGTGGGGGAATACCAACTTACCCAAGTCAAACTTGCTCGGATGCTTGCAGCACTCACCGCCTCAAGACAGTTTAGTTACGCAGTGGCTAAGCTTATGGACAGTGGCGGAGGTCAAATGGAAGCCAGTTTGGTTAAGCTATTTAGTTGCCGCGCCGCTGAGTGGGTAAGCCGCGAGGCGCTGCAGATACATGGCGGTATGGGTTATGCCGAAGAAACCAGCGTCAGCCGCTATTTTGTAGACGCACGTGTCTTATCTATTTTTGAAGGTGCCGAGGAAACCCTCGCCCTAAAGGTCATCGCACGGGATCTAATCGCAAAAGCCGCCTAGGGTGCCGAGTGAAATGCTCGGCACCTTGGCCACACGGTTAGCGCACCTCTAGACCAGACAAATCGCCTTTCGCGCGCCACTTCTCCATTAGCGAGAAAAACTCAATTGGACCACCACCGTACATATTGTTCTGCGGCTTGGTGTTTACCTGACCCTCATTGTTGTAGTACCCGGGAGTGCATTTTTCCTGAAAATCCGCGGTAAGCCGCGCCTTCTCAATAATTGTTTGCACCCACTTTCGCTCCGCCGCTTCACTCGCCTCTATCCGCTGAGCACCGCGTTCTTTAAGCCCTTCCATGATGTGAGCTAGATGCACACTCTGCTCATCCAATGAATAGGTGTAGGTGGCTGTAAAGCCCGATTGTGCAGGGCCAAAAAAGAACGCATTAGGAAAACCGCGCACATGCATGCCATGGAAAGTCGATAACCCATCTGCCCACTTATCGGAAATCGACAACCCATCTACGCCGTTGATTTGATAGCCAGCGCGTCGGGAATAATCCGTCCCGACCTCAAATCCAGTAGCAAAAATAATGCAGTCCACCGCATATTCTTTGCCGTCGAATACAATGCCGTCCTTGGTAATCAGATCCACACCCTTACCATCGGTATTGACCAAGGTTACATTCGGCAGGTTAAAGGTCGGCAGGTATTCATCGTGAAAACACGGCCGCTTACAAAACTGTCGATAATATGGCTTTAGCGCTTCTGCTGTATCCGGGTCTTCGACTACTTGATCAGCGCGCGCCCTTACCTGCTCCATCTTCTGATAGTCGGCAAGCTCCATCTCCTCGGCCAGATTCATATATTGGGTGGCTTTGTTCGTAAGGTAGGTCTTTAAACCCTGCTGATACAGTTGTTTCGATGCCACACCACTGATCGCCCACATTGCCATGCGCCCCTTGGACGGCGCTTTGTCACGCAGGCTGCCAAATAACAAACGAAACGCCTCGGTCCAACCATCAGCGACCAAATCCTCCTTTACTGGGGCACCGGTCATAATGGACTCAAAATTGCGCCGGCGTTCGTTCTGCCAACCGGACGCTTGAGTATTCATCCAGTTAGGGTCTGTAGCTTGGTTATTTCTGACGTCGATGGACGACGGCGTACGTTGAAAAACATAAAGTTGTTGCGCGGCCGCGCCAACGTGAGGCACGCACTGTACGGCAGTAGCACCGGTACCAATAATGGCTACCCGCTTGTCCGCCAAGCCGGACAACCCCCCTTGGGCATCACCGCCGGTATAACTGTAATCCCAGCGACTGGTATGAAAGGTGTGGCCAGTAAAGTCATTTATACCCCTGATGGCCGGCAACTTCGGGCGATTCAACGGTCCATTTGAATGCACGACATAACGCGCTTTAATTCGATCCTGACGATTAGTAGAGACCATCCAACGACCAAGATCCTCGTCCCAATCAGTAGATGTCACCAAGGTCTGCAACATAGAACGCTCATGCAGACGATATTTTTCTGCAATGATATTGCAGTAATCTAACGTTTCTGATGCGTTGGTATATTTCTGCTGAGGTACAAAGCCAGTTTTTTCGAGCAACGGCAAGTAAACATAAGACTCAATATCACATGACGCTCCAGGGTAACGGTTCCAGTACCAAGTACCCCCAAAGTCGCCGCCTTTTTCGATGATGCGGAAATCCTCAAAACCCGCCTCGTGCAATCTCACTGCAGCCAGCATGCCGCCAAAACCGCCGCCGATGATCACGACCTCCACCTCTTCTTCTATGGCATCGCGCTCAAGAGTGCTATCAATATATGGGTCCTCAACAAAGTAAGCGAAGTCACCGGTAACCTCTTGGTACTGGTCATTGCCATCGGCACGAATACGCTTATCACGCTCCTCTTGGTATTTACGCGCTAGGGCTTGCGGATCAAAGTTATGGACTGTGGTATTCATCGCTCTTTCCCCCCAAAAATTTCTTGCAGTTTTTTATTGGTATTCTGGTTTAATTTTTATCGCCGCCTACGGATCTTATGCTCTGCCACAGCCGCCGACAATCCAGCATATTCACAGCTAGCGGGCATATTGTTCAGAGGCTGAATTAATTTCCGCATAGATCTCACTAGACCCATCTTTATGCAAAAGCAAAATTTCATACGGCATAAAACGGTCACCCACCTCCATTCCGGGGCTGCCCACAGGCATGCCTGGTACACTGAGACCGATGCTGCCTTCTGGCGGCGCACCCAAGAATTCGTGGATAAATTTACTCGGCACATGCCCCTCGAAAACATAGCCTTGGGCAGACACTCCTGTATGACAGGATCGATATCGCGGACTGATACCCAGTTGCGTTTTCTGCTGTGCGAGATTTTCAGGCTCTTCGACTGCCGTCGAAAATCCATTGTCATGGAGATGCTCCATCCATTTGACACAACAGCCACAAGTTGGTGATTTCAACACCGTAAGGATAGGATCCGTGGAGTCAGCGTGAAGCTGACCCATAGAGGTCAGCGCGAAAAAACATACGAACGTTAGCGAAAATTTCATCAGCTACTTACCCCCTGAGGTAAAATGCACACGGCCAAGAGTTAAGACCTTTGAGTATACTTAAAGTCACAACGGTGTCAGCGGGACGAAAATTAACCCATTGATAGAGCGTCAAGCAGAAGGCAACAAGCAATGACTGCAGCAGAAAGAACCACCGATAGCCGCCAAGCACGCAGCGATGCAACCAAGAACGCGCTGATGCGGGCAGCGGAAAAGTTGATCGCCGAGCGAGGCATCGGCAACGTCTCCATTAGCGACATCGTTGCCGCCGCTAAACAAAAAAATCAGTCAGCCCTGCAGTATCATTTCAGCAACCTTAGCGGTCTCATTAACGCAGTATTGGAAAGCCGTTCGGAGGAAACCCATATCCGACGCGCCGAGCTCATCGACGTATTGCTGGCCCGCAGCGGCCAACCGAGCCTGCGCGAAATTTGCATGTTAATGGTATACCCAGCGTTTTCTTTAGCACAGGAAAGCAGCGAGTACCACGACTACGTAAGAGCCTTTGGACACCAACTGGTATTGTCAGAAGCTTCGTTACTACCCATCGTAAAACGTCGTGGCGGCGGCGGTGCCAGCGGCGAAAAGACCGCAGAACTGCTCAAGACAGCATTACCCCATCTAACACCAGCACACTACCAGCAACGCATGGAGGCGGCAGTGCGACTGTGCTCGGCGTCGATGTATTACCAAGCCCGACAGCCTGAGGGGTTTAAGGGCGCCCAAGCCGAGGGTTTTTTACACGGCCTTGTGGACGCGATCGTAGGCCTGATGTCCGGACCCGTTTCAGAGCAAAGTAAGGCGGCCGCAAAGAAGGCCTAACCCCAGTCTTCATAATGATTTACATTAAAATCATTAAACTGTTACGGTACAGGCCACTGAGCCAGCGACCATGCACCTATGCAGACATTAAGAAAGATTCTTTTACGCACAGCATTAGCCGTCGCTGTATTGCTCTTTGCCGGAATTTGGCTGGCGTTTTTTTCCGCTAGACCGCCACTCACTACCGACCCCGCAACTCTTGCCGGGGACGGCAGCAGTCTCAATTATTGCGAACTGCCGGCACTCGACGGCAGGGGCAAAAAGGCCGTCGACATTGCCAAGGGCAATACCCCGGGATGCAGCTACGATCACTTCCCCTTACCAATCCTTAGGGAATGCACGGAGCCACTTGCGCCAAACGCCGCCGACATAAGGGGCTTGTGGCGCGGTATTAGCGGTAAGGTAGGGCATGTAGAGCGGGTTGAGCAATG
Source organism: uncultured Gammaproteobacteria bacterium (assembly GCA_913050035.1). Classification (GTDB taxonomy): domain Bacteria; phylum Pseudomonadota; class Gammaproteobacteria; order Pseudomonadales; family Azotimanducaceae; genus UBA4421. The sequence goes on from CAJXAC010000049.1 coordinate 8,210, forward strand.
TGGCTCGAGAGTTGTGGTAACCAGTAGCGGCGTCATTCATGACTCTGGTCCCAACAGCACCGGTGGTTACAACAGTAACGACACCGAGGGCCAAGTGGTATTTACCATTGGTGAAAGGGAATATTGCCCACGCACTTCTGCGGGCATGTTCTGGAATGACGGCATATTAGATTTTCGTGTTTTCGGTTGGGGCCCAGTGGTGGTGCGCAGATATATGGATAACGAGCACCTCGTTTGGGAGTACGCTGACGGCAGCATCACCCGTATGGAACGCCTATGCACGCTGCCACCAGAACATCAGACCCCGCAGCAGCGGGGTCCAAGGTTTAACCTGTTCTGAACTAGATCAGGCTCTAGTTAGTCCTTGGCGCAGGCCTTGGAGGGCGGCACATCTAAGGTTGGATTGCGGTCAAAGAAACCCACTGGCATTAACGAAAAACCACAGTACTCTACCGGCATAACCGGCCAATCCTCCGGTCGCGGCATATGTGTGACTCCTGTGGTATGCCAAACCACCACATCTTCTGCCTCGAGGTTCCGATTCTGCTCTGCCCACTTCGGCAATCCCTCACCACCGCTATTCAACAGATTTGGATAGTCTCCAGCAGCATTGAATGCGCCTTCTTCGAACTTTGTGACCCAAAGGTTGTGTCGCGCAAAACCAGCTCGCTTTGCAATGATCGAATCTTCGTGTGCTAGAAGCGTTGGCGTCGCAGAGGGCAATAACTTCCACGCTACAGCTTTTCCAAGGCCATTTTTGCGCTCAGGATTTACAACCTTCCAATACCGAGAGCGTTGCGGATAGCAGTCCCGCTGCGCCTGCTGCTCACTTTCGAGCAAAGTGCTTTTGGCACGAAACGCCGTACCCTGAGGGTTATCCTCAGCGATAGGTAGAGGCTCCGCTTCTACCTCATAAACACTGTTGTTAGTACCGTCGATATTAAAATCCAAACGGAAACAAAACAGATGCTGGTGAATCGGCGAAGTCACGTTAGGCGCAACAAGGGGTGCTACATCGGGTCGCTCGTCGCCATCGGCCACCGCACTGACGCCAATAATACCGGTCAATTTAACTTCCATTTGGATGGTACCGTCCAAATACAGGTACCAGAAAAAACCATATTCATAATTGCCAACCGTATGCACAGCGCTTACGACCAAACGTCGCGATCGACGCACCTCAGTGGATTGGGTCAGTGAATCATGGTGCTTCCACAAGATGCCGTAGTCTTCCTCATGCATGCAGATAGCATTTTCGATGGTGCGGGCTGTGCCGTTCCAGTTCACAACGTTGTGATCGAAGTAATGGATTTCGCCGAGACAGTCGCAACCTAGGGTCAAAGAATTGGTCAACGAACCAATATTGGCCTCACCCGCATCAAATACGTGCTTCCAGTTATGCATCGGGTCTGTATCACCGTAGGGCACCACCATCTCTGATAGCGCTGCGCGATACAAAATTGAGCGGTTTTCGTCACCGTCCTGATAACTCAGTTGGTGTAACACCAAGCCATTCGTCGGGTGGATAGAAACTCGAAAGTTAAAACCCTCCCACTGCACTGCATGGCCATCTACCTGAAACGAGGCACCTTCGGGCTGAGTTATATCAATAGGTCGCAAACTGTCACGAAATTCGGGTTGGCTAGCGGCATCATAACGTCCGCTCTGAGTTGGCAGAGGCACTACCCCATGATCTTCCAGATAAGCAACCTTACCCGCGGTTATGTCCACGTGAGCAATCAAACCTTGGACTGGGCGTGCATAGGCATTGTCAGTTGGGTCTTCCTTGACGAAGCTGATTGCCCGATGCACGCGATGCCCTTCTGGAATACTCGGGTGCTGGTACCCCCCAGTTGGCCAGGGGTCGATCTGAACCAGATCAAAATCCGTAACTCCGCGCGCGCGCATGGCCTCTTGCCAGCCTGCATCGGCCTTAGTGATCGTTACCGCCGCGACAAAATCAGCAAGACCAATGGCTGCCTGACCCGTCTCTATACGATTAATGACTACAGCTTCGGTCTGCAGATTAACGATGCCTTCGAAACCACCGTCGCGCTGCCCCTCCTCTGGGTAGTCGTATCCGACAAAGCGCAGTTGGCGCACCACCGCATCCCCAGGCGTATAGCCCAGCACCTCGGCTTTTTTTGGCTCCACTAAGTTCACTGCTGAAAACGTCGCCTGCTCGCCAAGCTGCGCGGCAACCAGCGCCGCACCCTGTTCTATCTCGGCTACCGTGAGTGGGCTAAGAGGATGAATGGCCATACGATTACTCCCAAAACTGTGTCTATTGTTTCTAATAACACTTGCCTGGATTCACTACCAAGGCCGCCGTGTCTGCTGCGCCGTTTTCAAGCTAGATCGTGTCTTTGCTCTCCCACCCTCTACTCAATCACCAAGAGCGCGAGATAGCAACTTGGTCGTTGAAGGCGACGGAGTCTAACTCTGCCATATCGCCTAACTGCTCGAGAACATCAGACAAAAATTGCCGGGGTTCTATGTGTCCCGCCTCTGGAGAAAATACCCCAGGCTCACGCCAGCTACCGTCTGCAAGCATTTTAATCCCACACGCCAGAGGTATGCCCGTGATGGCGCCCATCCCGATTGCGGAATCTTCGGCCTCCTCCGTCGCGCTGCCCATAAACGACACTCCCACAGATGCAGCTTGGCCTTTCTTCGAACCAATCGCTAGGCCATACATTACCGGGGGCTCATCCGATCCCTGCCCTCGGAGTGCAACCTCGGAATTACGTTCAACCCAGGTCAGCAAGCTGGCGGCTCGCACCCTACTGAGTAAACCCCAATCCACTAGTCGCATGATCGCTTTAAGCTGCCAAGAATCTATACCCCCGCCGTGAGCCAAATTCATAGACTCTTTTAGCTCCGGGTAGTTGTGGGGAAAGGAAATGGCCTCGGGGTGGCCAAAAATACTTGCTTTAAAAGGCCGAAGACCCGGGTACGCCACCGTCACCGACTCCAAGGGTTTAACCAGTTCGTACTCTCCCCCACGAAAAATTTTTACCTTGCCGGTCATCTGTTCAATGCCATGCAACATGGCCGCATTCGTTCCCTGCTGAGATGAATGCTCCTCAGGCTTAGCACCACCTACATCCCAACCAGTGTATACATTAGAAACATGATCTAACTCTTGCATAGCCAGCAAAGCCAGTAAATTCGATACGCCAGGACTCGCACCCAATCCCACCGTGGCGCATATTCCGGCAGTCTTAGCGGCATGATCCAGCTGGAGCATTGCAACCGTCGGCTCCCAGTCATCACAGATATCCAAATAATGGCAGCCGTTGGCAATCGCGGCCTCCAAGATAGGCACGCCAAAACGAAAAAATGGCCCACAAGTGTTCACCACTAGGTCCATACCAACCAGGGCACTGTGCAACGCAGCGCGATCACTAACGTCTAAAGGCACAGCGCTAACCTTCTCGTTGAGTTGGTCAGCAAAATCGCGAGCGCCGCCCACATTCAGGTCGGCAACCACAATTTGTTCAACATTCTGAAAATGCTGGGCAGCGCGAACGGCAAACTGGCCCATGCCACCACTGCCACCAATCGCTAGAACTCTCATATTCGCTCCAAGGGTCTGCAGGCGCCCGCTCAACGGAGGTTAAATTTTAAAACTAAGCAGGCGCACTACTGCTGCGCAAAGTTATAGCTTTCGATGAGAAACATTAGCAGTATTAACCAAACACGAGAAAGCAATATTTACGGAGAGGACAAACATGCTGGAAAAAGAATTCATAAACCCACACCCAATGGGTTTCACCAGTACGGTGACCTACAGTATTGGCGGTGTTAAGACCATAGTGATTTCAGGTCAGGTCGGTTACGCCGATGGTAAGGTTGGTGAGACTTTTGAAGAACAAGCAGAGATCGCCCATCAAAATGTCATCCGCGAGTTAGAGAGCGCCGGCGCCACCGCTGCAGACTTAATCAAAATTAACACCTATGTCGTTGACCTAGACAGCACCCGCAGTAAGGCAGTGCAGGCTGCAAAGGCAAAGTATTTCAGCCAGGAACATCAGCCTGCTTCGACCATGGTCGGCGTCTCAGCTCTGGTCATGAAAGCACTACTGGTAGAAATTGAAGCCACTGCCGTTATCGAAGCTTAGACTAGGCTAGCGGCCGGACGCTGCTTTACCCACGGGGGAGATTGACAGGGTTGTAGGCCGCCAACAGGGCGACGAACGGGTGAGCGTGTCTTAACTTGATCAGGGCACAACCAATCACCTTTGGGCGAATGGCTGGCCGTCTCGGAAGAATGCACGATGGGGCGGGCCTAAAGAGTCCAGTGCTCATCGTCGACGCTGACGTCGGATATTTTCCAGAGAACCGCGATGGGCTTCTAACTTTTCTTCATTCAACTCAATGCCAATACCCGGGCGTGTTGATGGAATTAAATCGCCCTTATCCCACTCAAATGGTTCCACCACGATCTCATCAAAGAAGTCCCGCGATTTGTAAATACTTTCCTGAATCAAAAAGTTAGGGATATTGACGTCAATTTGCACTGCCGCCGCAGTAATGATCGGGCCACCCCAAATATGCGGGGCCATAAGCACATAGTTGGCTTCAGCCATAGCGGCGATCTTCTTACACGCAGTTATACCACCACAACTGCCAAGGTCCGGTTGGGCAAAAGCGCAGCCTCCATGTTCAAACAGGTTCTGAAATTCATGAATCCCCACCAGCCGCTCGCCGGTGGCGATTGGAATACTCGTACGGCGCGCAATTTCGCCCATTTGTTTATAGTTTTCCGGCGGACACGGCTCCTCCAGCCAAAGTGGATCGTATTGCTCAACTTGGGCAGCAAAGCGCCGCGCGGCCGAAGGCGTAATTTGGCCATGAGTACCAATCAATATATCTGCCCGCGTACCCACAGCTGCGCGCACTGCTGCCACCGCGTTAACCGCCGCTTCATACTCCGCGAGACTGACTTCCCAAGGAGGCGTGGGTAGCCGTCGCGGTGCCGACTGGGGCAACGGATCAAACTTCAAGCCGGTAAAACCCTCGTCAGCAAGCTCCGCTGCACGCATACCCAAACGCTCAGGGTTACCCGTCCAGGTACCCACTGTTCCGCCAGGACCATCGTTGTCATATACGTAGGTATATGTACGGATGCGTTCACGATACTTGCCGCCTAACAAATTATATACGGGCGTATTAAAATGCTTGCCAACGATGTCCCATAACGCGATATCAAAAGCACTGACAACACCCATACCAACATAATCTGGATGCTGGGCCATCATGCCTTCATACATTTTGTGGTAGAGCGCTTCGCGGTCCATAGGATCGCGGCCTTTTAAATAGGCCTCAAAAACTTGCTGCACCAGCTTCTCGTAGCTGTCCTCAAGGGTGTGCAAAGCCGCCAAAATGGCCGTTTCACCCCAACCAACCAAGCCATCCTCGGTTTCCAGCTTGACAAAAAACCACAGCGCACCGCCAGAATGTGGGGGTGGTGTTTGAACAACAAAAGTACTTACAGAGGCCAGTTTCATCGCACACTCCTTATGCCATCGGTAGCCAATAATTAATCACGTTACCAACCAGTACCAGAACCTTCTACGCCTAGATTTCATTGGGTCGCACCTGATGTATGCGCAGCGATAATCTGATCGATCTGCCCATCAAGGGATTGCGGCGGCGCGTATCCTGCGTCCAGTTGCTGCTGGGTATGAGTCATTGCCTTAGCGAGACCGTCGTTTAACGCAATCTCACAGCGCCATCCACCGGTAGCCTCAGCAATTTTTGTATTGTCGAACAATAGGCTATTGGCTTTATCGCCCAGCAAAGGTCCGCGCAGCAGTTCTATATAGCCAACCAACGTAGTGGACGGCACCGAACAGGTTTGTAAATCGGTTCCAGCCAACTGGGCAATGCTGGCAAAAATATGCTGCCAAGAATGGGCTACGTTATCGGTGATGTGATAAGCCTCACCCAAGGCTCTTGGAAGACCAAACAATTGCACAAAACCACGGGCGAAGTCTTCGGAACGAGTTAACGTCCACTGGGTAGCGCCGTCGTCGTGCAGTAACACTGGCTTGCCTGCGCGCAGCCGCCACAGCAGATGGGTGCCATCAATGACGGTACTGGGCAGTCGCTCACAATAAGTGTGGCTGGGACGCACTATGGTAACTGGCAGCTGTCCATTGGTATGCGCCTGATGCAAGCGCTGTTCGCAAGCCGCTTTATTGCGGCTGTAGGCCATAAACGGGTTATGCAGCGGTACCGTTTCAGTAATACGCCCTGTATGCCAGGGTTTTTCATAGCAGGATGCAGAAGAAATAAATATGTAGTGCCCGCAACGGCCAGCAAAGAAGTCGATATCACGCTCGACATCCTCCACCTGAAATCCGAGGAATTGACAGACAACATCGAAATGCTCGCTGCCCAGCGCTGCATAAGCATTGGGCTGACGTAAATCCCCTGCTACATGATTTACGCCTGTTAACCCGTCACTGCGCATACCCCGGTTAAATACAGTGACCTGATGGCCACAGGCTATGGCCTCTTGTACACAGGCGGCAGAAATTTCGCCGCTGCCACCAATAAATAAGACGTTAAGTGACACAGCTGTTCAACTACCGCCGTCGCGCCAGCGATGAGGTCGGTCTTTGGGCCACAGCTGAATCATCACACCGTGGGCTGACTTTGGGTGGATGAACACCTGAGGCGTGCCGGCGCCAACCAGTTGCACACCCTGGGCCTGCAACTCGGCAACGCTGGCCTCCAAGTCATCGACCGCCAAAGCGAGCACATGCACGCCTTCGCCATGCTCCTTCAGTACGCTCTCAAAGCGGGAATTCTCGCCAGCCGGAGCAATAAGTTCGATAAAGGTGCGATCAGGCAGCGAAAAAAATGCTTGGCGGATGCCGGCCTCCATGTGGTCTACCCGATGACTCACGTCTAGGCCCAGTCGATCTCGATAGGTGACAATAGCCGCATCGATATCCTGTACCAGCATTACCGTATGGTCTGTTCCTACAATGGCCATAACACCACCGCTAACTCAAAACACCATGTTCGAGCTCGGGCAGTACATAGCGCGCAAACAAGTCACATTCCTGAGCGTGGGGGTAGCCAGACAAAATAAAGGCCTCGATGCCGAGATCCATATATTGCTTAAGTTTTTTCAGCACCTGATCAGGATCACCAACGATGGCAGCACCACAACCACTGCGCGCCCGGCCAATACCAGTCCACAAATTTTCTTCAGCAAAGCCATCGGCGTCGGCGCCCTCGCGCAGCATACCCTGAGCGCGCACACCCACCGAGGTGCTGTCTAAGGACTGGGCACGAATACGCTCTCCTTCAGCGGCGTCTAACTTGGAGATCAACTCGCGAGACGCATCAATGGCCGCATTTTCCGTTTCTCGCACGATCACATGAACACGATAGCCGTACTTAAGCGTTCTGTTGTAATCAGCCGCTCGCTTACGCATATCCGTCAAAATTGCATCGACCTCCGGCAGCGTGCCGGGCCACATCAAAAATACATCTGAGCATTCCGCAGCCACATCTCTGGCCGGTTCTGACAAACCACCAAAATAAAATAGCGGACTATTGCCACTGACGGTGCGCGCATTGGGCGGATCAATTTCAAGATTGAGAAATTCACCCTGCATTGCCACAGCTTCGCCATTTAATAACTGTCGCAAGGCCATCATGGTTTCGCGGGTGCGCTGGTAGCGGGGTTCAGAAGCCATGGTTTCGCCAGGAATGTCCGAGGAGATGATGTTAATCGACAGCCGCCCCGCAAGCATTTGATCCAACGTGGCTAACTGTCGCGCGAGTTGTGGCACCCACAATTCACCGCAACGCACTGCAACCAAGAGGCGGATTTGCTCGGTAATTGGCGCAATCCCTCCGGCAAAGGCTACAGAGTCGATCCCTAACTGATACCCGGACGGTAACAATATGCTGTCATAGCCCAAGCGGTCAGCCGTGGTGGTAATAGAACTGCAATGGGCCCAAGACGATTTGAGATCCGGATCATGCACGCCCAGATAACGATAATCGTCATCACATAGCGCCGAAAACCAGCTGACTTCTACACTCATGGCAACGCCTCCCCCATAGATGCTTGGATAATTTGATAAACGTCCGTGCGGTCGAGCTGCACACTTAGAGCTTGTTGCGCTTGGGTCAGGCGCTCTAAATTCAAACTGCCCAGTAACGCCACCGGTCGTGCTGGATGCGCCAGCACAAAAGCCAAGCCAATGGTCGGCACATCGACCCCTTCGCGCTCGGCCAGAGTCTGCAGCACCGTAGCTAGGGCATCGGGCATGGCACTGGAATCGCCTAATCGTCCACCAGCCAGAGGACTCCAGACCAATGGCGTCTGTTGGTGCTGCATGCATTGATCGAAGGTGCCGTCGAATAACGGATCTAGGTGCAGTGCCGAATACTGGGGTTGCTGACTGATGATCTCACCCGGCAGATAGGCCATCAGCGCACTGGTTTGGCTGGTGGTGTAGTTAGATACGCCAAATGTGCGCACTTTGCCGCTGTCCTTTAAGCGTTGCAGCACCCGAGCGGTCTCTTGGGGATGAGTGAGCATATCCGGGCGATGAATCTGATACAGGTCAAGGTACTCCACCCCAAGGCGCTGCAGAGAGTCATTGCAGGCTTGTTCTAAATACGCGGAGTCGTAGGGTACACCCGGAATAATGCCGCCCTTGGAGGCCAGAACCATCTGCTCGCGTAAACCTGGAGCAGCCATGAGCACCTGGCCTAGCAATTCTTCGGCAGAACCGAAGGCCGTACCGCCCCAGTCCAAACCGTATACGTCTGCGGTGTCGATCAAGTTCATACCCTGAGCTAGCACATGCTCGATCCGTGCCTGAGCCTCGGCCACGGGCATATTCACTAAACGCCAACAGCCATAGCCTAGCGGCCCGACATTTAAGTCACTACCTAATGCGCGCTGGGATTGATCCACTAAATTTGTCATAACCTACCCTTCTTGATAACTCGTTTTAACCCATTGCGCAGCATCAAAGTCCGCGGGCAGTACTTCTGCCACGTCCACCGCAACTCCGCGCTCAATAGACAATTGCGCTGCGGCACCGACAGCTACCGACCAAAGGCCGTCAGCCAAATTCGGGCCAGACACCGCGCCGCCGGACAATTCGTCCACAAAACTTAAGTGTTCAAAAAACGTCGAACCGTGATGACCGGCTGCAGTAATGTACGACGGATATTCTGGAGCACGCACAGAAGACGCTCCGTTCTCGCCACACCAGACCTCAAGCCGATTTTCGTTAGCCTCACCCAGCCGCGCACTTTCGCTGGCGTGCACACGACCAGCATCACCACAGACCACTAATTCTTCCCGGGTGCCGGGTGTAAACATGCATAGCGAAAAACCACCGATCACACCGTTGTCGTATTGAATAGACATTTGCGCCTGATCCAGGCCATCGGCTTTTTTATTGTCGTAGACAAAATTATGGAAATTCACCGCCTGGTTACCTACCGCGAATACCCGCTGTGGATTAGCGCCGGCAAACAAATTCATTAAGTCAAAATAGTGGCAGCACTTTTCCACTAAGGTCCCACCAGTATAGACGCTGAACTTATTCCACTGCCCAACCTTGTCTAAAAACGGGAAGCGATGCTCCAGCATATTAACGCTGTGCACTCGCCCAACACTTTGACGCTCAAAAACTTCGGTGAGAGCCTCGGCGTAGACCGACTTAAACCGGTATTGCAGACCAAAGCGCACGGGGCGGCTATGAGCAGCGGCAAGCTGACAGACTTCAAAGGCGTCTGCCACTGTGGTGGCAATCGGTTTCTCCACAAACAGCGCTTTATTGCAGCCGGCTACGGCGCGCATAACATCCAAATGGGTATAGTTTGGCGTCGCGATAATCAACGCGTCGGTATCAGGATCGGCACAGGCTTCCTCTATAGAAGCATAAATTTTCGGTGCATCTTGCTGGCCGTTTTTCGCAATCAACTGCGACGCAGTTTCAATGCTCTTGGTTGCAGGATCATAGAGGCCACCCACTCGTGCTCGCCCCAACAGCAGCGTGTTGTAAATATGCTCCTGACCCATCATGCCGCAACCGATAAAACCAAAGCTAAACTGCGGATCGTGCTTAGCTGTGAGGTGACGGTCGTGCTCCTCTAAATAGCCCAGTGCGCGGCCGCGCCTGAACATACGACTGTGTTCAACCTGTGTACTCACCTGTTCCCACCCAAAATTAAAACCACCATGCTACAGAAATAGTTTTAGTTTATTGTTTACATTTTGGAATTAATAACCGAGCAACCGTTATGAGTGATCTACGCCTGCTACAGAACTTTGTGGCGGTATTCCACAGTCGCAGCTTTCGCGCCGCTGCAGACGAGCTAGGAGTCAGCCAAAGCTCGGTGACCAAACGTATTCAACTATTGGAAAACGAGCTTGGACTAAGGCTATTTAATCGCACCACCCGCGCAGTAGATGCTACCGACAGCGCCCGTGAACTGCTTAACGCTGCGGAAAATGCGCTACACGCCCACGATGCATTCGCTAAAGAGGCACAACTGCTAGCCGGCGGGAAGCTGGGCGCCATAAGGGTTTGCGCCATGGCTCTGGCAGCGGAAACCCTAGTGGTCAGCGGCTTGGCACGCCTCGCCCAGACCCATCCGGACTTAGAGGTCGAGGTTATTGTTGGCAGCTCAGACATATACAAAGAGCTGGTTACCGGCCGATGCGATGTAGCCATCGGCGACGAAGCCAACTTTCAGACCTCAGTGTATGCGCCGTCACTGCGACTGCAGCCGCTGCACAAAGAACAGCTGGTATACGTGCATCGCAGCGACCACCCCGCGGCAGGCGTTAAGCAAAAGGCAGAGCTGTTGAGCTACCCACTGGCAGTACCAAGCCGCTACTTTAACGACAACAAACTGTTCGACACCCTAACCCGCGACAGTGACCCGAGCCTGTTCCCGCGTTATAAATTAAATAGCTTGTCGGCATGTCTAACGCTAGCGGCCAACAGTGATGCCATCGCCCTAGCGCCCCACTCATTTATGGCCCAAACGATCAGCCCCCACCGACCCACGGGGTTGCAGGTCGCCGACTTTGATACCGGAGTGGAGGTTGCGATGGCGTTAGTGACCGTGGCAAGAAATGCCCCGACCCCGGCGGTACGCGCCTTTGAAGCTGCGCTGGCGCAAAGCCGGCACGCCAACAGCTAGGCCTTCGTTGAAAAAGCCCAGGCTAAACAGCGCTGGATAGGGTTTACCCCCGATTCGATCCCAGACCCCGTAAGTGGGTATGTTCGTTAATGGTAATAATTGAACGCTCGCCCGAGCTAGCCGCCATATAACGGCTGATACTGGTGTAATTGGGATTGAAGAACATGCGCGCTTCCATACCCAGCACGTGGGCGGTCCAGGCATTAATCACACCGCCGTGACAGGTCACAGCAACAGTTTGGCCAGGATGCGCGGAAATGATGTCATTTAACGTACTGACCACCCCGGCATGGAACTTTTCAAAGTCCACACCCCTGGTTTCGCCCCGCATAAGCCGCTGCCAGCTCTCATAGTCATCGCGTTTAAGTTGCTCCACCGGAATGTAGTGGCTGGCCTTGCGGTCGAATTCCGCAACCCCCTCGCGCAACTGTGGGGTTAACGCCTTACTCTGGGCAAGCGGTGCTGCAGTCTCTACCGCACGCCGCATTGGGCTTGAATACAGAACATCGATAGCGGTGTCCTTTAGCCACTCCGCCATACGTCGAGCCTGCTCGTGCCCGGTTTCAGACAAGGGCGGGTCGGCCGGTGTGCCGTCTTCAGTTTCAACGCGCTCGGGTAGGCCATGCCGGATAAGAATAAGTTCCAAGGTAGTTACCGCTTATATTTCAAACCATTGATCTTACGATACTCACTGACGCTTCGTCTGTAGCTGCGTATTACCCCCAGCCACGTCCAAGCGGAAACACCTCTCGAGTACTCTTTCAGCCATTAGCTCTCGCCTGCTTCGGGTTTACTTTTGAATTGCGGGTGCTGAGCGCTTAAACCCTCATCAATACCATCCGGGAAGATCCGCGTTTCGAAATATTCAGCAAAATCAGCTTCTACAATTTGACGATAAGTTGCCCATACAGACCTGGCGACATCACTTCCCATAATGCCCATATTCAAACGCACCATGCGACTTTCTAGCAGGGCGCCAGAGACTAAACCCATCTTGTTTTGAATAAAGATTTCCCGAACCTCGATTACCAGCATGGTTATGTATTGGGCGGCTTGGGTGCGCTCACCTTGATCGAGGGCTTCCCGAGCCCAATCCCGCGCAAGAAAATAGGCAAACGCGGGATCCTGGGAAATCTTAAATCGCCGATCCAACTCTCTCGAGTTAATATGGTGCTCCAAAGTAGACCTGGCCACCAAACTGTTGGTTTTGATCTGCTTTGCCAAATAAATAAGCGTAATCACCGTGGCAATCGCAGCCAAAAACTCTCCCAAAGCCCCTAAATCTTGCAATGACAAAATCATTTCCTCCCAGTCTTGTTCAATAACATCAGCCCAAATAGAGCACAAAACCTCCAAGCATCGCCACATAGATCCACCTTAGGGGTATTGTGACCTGCCTTACCTGTCTCCCTGACTTGGTAGACTTGGTACCCTCGTTCTGCGCGTATGGCGCTAAACTTATGGAGAAATTAATGAACATTCTGCATCCAATGCTCGGAATGATTGCTTTATCCGGCCTCTTAATCTTAGTTCTACTCGCCTCTCGTCTTGCACCCATAATCAAATACTGGGGGAATCTACAATTTGCTGAGCATTCGGAGGATTTGCGGCCGCAACTACCCAAGCCCCTTCGATTGATTACTGAGAATTACAACCATATTTTTGAACAACCGACGCTATTTTTCGCAACCTGTGCCTATATCTACATGGCAGGTCAAACGGATGCGCTGCATGTCGTCTTCGCTTGGGCTTACGTTGGCCTACGACTCCTCCACACTATCACTCAAGTGACGCTTAACAATGTAACTCTGAGGGTTACCTGCTTTGCAACTTCCAGTGCTTTTCTAGTCGCTATGATCGTCAGAGAGGTTCTCAAGTTTTTTTAGCCTTCCTAATAAGCAGGGTCAAAATCTCCGACCATGTCATATATACGCCTAGGAGGTGAGCGGTTTACAGAGCGCGACATAAGCGCGAAGGTCGCTAGCGACTCAGACGTACTCGTTGCGGCCCAATTGCGCATAGGTCCAGTCTGCAAGCAGTAATAAACGTATTTTCCGACGCGGGTGGTCTTGTTGGAACGGGGCGTTATAAAAATTGCTCTGAACACAATGCTTAACACTAGAAAGCTACAAAGAAGCTTTGGGTTCACTTGAAGCTAACAAGCTCAAAGCACCTAAAGAACATAAAAACTGGAAAGGCGTGTTAGATGCAATACAGCAATACCATGAACCTATTGCTCATAATTTTTATAAAGGTATTGGGTTAGAGCTTCAGGCTTTAGATAGTCAGATCGTAGAGAAGGTTCTTTTGGATCTTATTGAACAGAACACTATTGCTTTACCAGTACATGATTCATTTCTTTGTAAGTTAAAAGACATGAAGGTGTTGATTGAAGCAATGAATGAAGCTACTAAACAATATCTTGGATCAGATCTGTTTATCAGCTTAGAGCCTCGTAAGCTTGAAGAGCCTACTAAGGCTTTAACAGTTAAAAATAGTGATTTTTACAAGAGAAGAAATAACTATCTTAAAAGGTTTAACACTCAAGAGGATCCTAAAGAGCCTTATCTTGTGTAGGTAATAATTTAAGTAAATGATTTAAAGGGATTCTAAGGCCCCACCATTACTAGTACAGATAAGGGCCTTCCTAGGACCCCCGGGGCAGCAGTCTGGATTGTCTAGTTGCTATTGGTTCTGGTGGGGTACTTGAGACACTA
>CAJXAC010000050.1 GCA_913050035.1 uncultured Gammaproteobacteria bacterium
CAATCCCAAGATTTCGCGCAATTGACGCACCACAGAACGTGTTCTCTCGCGCTGCCGCATTAGTGATCGGAAGGGGCGATAGGCGACCCCAAACCAGCTATCGAAAGCGTTTGCAGGACGACTCAGCGGACGCTCACTCCAGCGCTGAATTTTGCGGTACTCGCGCAGCTGTATAACGATCCAGATTAGGGACGCTACGAGCAGCCAAAAAGGTAGGGTGCCAGCGACGGCACTAATCGACCAGGCGCCGATAAGCAGTACCAGAATAAGCGTGAGTTCTTTTGCTGACCCCATGACTGTCGCCGCGCCTCTGCTAATCTCCGCTCTGATTACAAGGTTTTGTATGCACGATCGGTACCCGTGGTGAAGCAGGAGTTCCATTTCGTGTCTCGGTCTGTGCCAGGTAATCGCAGTGATGTGTCGTTAATACTTATAACTGATGTCCAGCATTAGGCGGTTGTAGCCGTCCTCAGAACCGGATTCTATCCCGGTCTGGTTAATAAATAACGTACCTTGGAGCTTAACTTTTTTGCTCAACGGGTAGCCGGCTTGGAAAATGTGTCCTGAGCCGTCTGTTCCACCGCCGATAAAGTCAGAGTCGCTCAAGCCGCCGAACACAGCATCCGCTTCAAGTCGCTGATAACTCCAACCTAAATCTAGTCGAGAAGACTTCAATTTAGCACCCAGCACATAGCCAGAATCCGCGTCATTCGCACCTAGATTGCTAACATGGCTGGCGAATAGCAGCGCATTGCCACTGATCAAACCGTCCACGGGCCGAGCATACTGGGCAAATATTTCAGCGCTGTTAAAGTCGCTTATGAGTTCATCGTCTGTATTTACGCGATTTCCGGCCGCATCACCAAAAAACGGTTCCGGTGAATTGATCGTGTAGTAGCCGATACCGAAACGCAGGGATTGATCCGTGCCGATGGCTTGTTGGCTGCCCAACTGGGCGGCATAGAGAATTGAATCCTCTGCTGACGATGATTCCCGCAACCACGAACCCATCGCATTGAAAAACATATTGCTGCCTTTGTAGGTCAGGCCCAATCCTTCTGGCCGGAGATCGCCATCCCATACCAGGCCGCTGCCACCAGCGCGCATGAGCGGATTTGAAAATTTACCTGCGCGAACCTTGAGGCCTTTGATCGGGGTCTGCCATTGGGCATAGGCGAGGTCTAACACAACATTTTTTGAAGAATTACCGTTCCCGAGTGTCTGGTTAGTTGAAACTGGATCGCTACTACCAGAGGCCAGTCCAAAAGTGACATCTATTGTTTCGTCGATAGACTTTGTCGTGGCAAAACGCGCGCGGATTCGATGTCTTTGGCGGGTTGGTTTGCTCTCTATCGAAAAAGCTTCATGTCGATAACGCAAGTCCGCTTTGTATTTCGTCGAAGTAGGTTTTGCTACGGACTTTGGCAGAGCTTTAGGCGTCGCGGCTGCCTGTTCTAGGGTATCCAAGCGTTGCTGTAGCAACTGCAGTTGCCGCTTTAGGTCGCTGATTGTAGTAGCGGTTGTTGTAGCAACTGTTTCGGACTCGTACACCGGTTCGTCAAAAGCGAGTGCGCCTCCGGGGTGCATGGCGAAGGCCAAGAAAATTCCAGTAGCTATTATCGATAGAGAAGATTGCTTTTGCATGTTCGTCAACTGCCATGGTTTTCGAGGAAACGCGACTGTGACGATGTTTTATGACACTAATATGACAATGTGACAGATGCAGTCAAAGAAAAAAGGAGTCTGCAATCTCTCGGTATCCCAGACTCCTGTTTAGATTTGGTGCTATACCTCGTTTGGCTTAAGCAGACGTGGCCATTGGGGCATGGATTGCATTATTTTTTCGCCAATTTCGTCCACAGACCACGGTTCAGCCATAGCGTCTTTCTCTGCAATGACATCTGTTTGCCACGAGAGAAGGGTGGTGCGGTTGCCACTGACGCAAAATTGTCTGCCCGTTACTGAATTTGCTTCATCGGTACAAAGCCAGGCCACGGTTGGCGATACTTTTTCCGGTGCCATAGCCTCGGCAAGTTCCGGTGTATCGGGCATGAGATCCTCGGTCATGCGCGACAGTGCTGCCGGCGCCAAGACATTTACTGTAATGCCATATTTCATGCCTTCAAGTGCGAGTACTCGCATAAATCCGGCAAGACCAGCCTTGGCCGCGCCATAGTTTGTTTGTCCAAAGTTGCCAATTAGGCCGGAGGTGGAACTGGTCATAATGATGCGCCCACCTTGTCCTTGTTCAAGCAGCGCCGCCCAGACATGCTTGGTGGCCAAATAGGCGCCACGCAAGTGCACGTCGATCACGGCATCCCACTCGGCGTCGCTCATGTTTTTGAAGGAGCGGTCGCGCAATATGCCCGCGTTATTTACTAGGATGTCGACACGACCATAGGTGTCGATGGCGGTTTTAACCATGGACTGCGCGGCGGCATCGTCAGTGACCGAGCCATAGTTCGCGACGGCCTTACCGCCCGCGGCGATGATTTCCTCGACAACAGTGTCGGCCATACTTTGCCCGCTGCCTGTGCCGTCGCGCGCACCGCCGAGATCATTGACTACTACCGACGCGCCTTCGCGTGCGAGCAATAGTGCATGAGCGCGTCCGAGACCGCCACCGGCGCCGGTTACTATGGCGACTTTATTGTCGAGATTTCCCATTATTTTCTCCTCAGTTAGATTGTTGTTCTTGTCAGTAAGAGCGGGGCATGCCTAATACGTGCTCCGCCACATAGCTCAAAATTAAATTAGTCGATATCGGGGCAATTTGATAAAGCCTGGTTTCTCTAAATTTACGCTCGATATGGTATTCCTTAGCGAATGCAAACCCACCGTGAGTCTGCATACAAACATCCCCAGCATTCCAAGACGCTTCCGACGCGAGCATTTTTGCCATATTGGCCTCGGCACCACAGGGTAGCCCTGCATCAAACATTTTGGCTGCTTTCTCGACCATTAACGCTGAGGCCTCTACCTGCGTGTAGGCTCTGGCTATGGGGAACTGCACGCCCTGATTAGCGCCAATTGGGCGATTGAAAACGTCTCTGTCCGAGGCGTAAGCAGATGCCTTATCGATGAAATAGCGCCCATCACCGACACACTCCGCGGCGATAAGAATGCGCTCGGCATTCATGCCATCTAGGATTACTTTAAATCCCTTACCCTCCTGACCAAGTAAATTCTCTGCAGGAATTGCTAAATCGTCAAAGAATAATTCGCAGGAGTGGTGGTTAATCATCGACTCGATTGGGCGAATGGTTAATCCATTGCCCTCGGCGGCCTTGACGTCGATGATAAATGTTGAAAGGCCGTCGGTTTTCTTCGTCACCTCGCTTTTATCGGTTGTTCGTGCCAGCAATAGCATCAGATCCGAATGCTGGATTCGACTGATCCAGACCTTTTGCCCATTGATAATGTATTGATCGCCCACTTTTTTTGCGGTTGTTTTCAGGCTCGTGGTGTCTGTACCGGTCGTAGGTTCTGTCACGCCAAAGCTTTGCAAGCGCAATTCGCCACTGGCTATTTTTGGTAGGTAACGGCTTTTCTGTTCATCACTACCGTGCCTCAACACCGAACCCATAACGTACATTTGCGCGTGGCAGACCCCTGCGTGCGCGCCAGAGCGACAGATCTCCTCCATCACGGCAGATGCTTCAAGGACCCCGAGTCCAGCCCCGCCGTATTGCTCCGGGATAAGCACGCCGAGATAGCCAGAGCTCGTGAGTTCCGACACGAACTCTGCGGGATAGCCGTTTTCGCGGTCCATCTGCAGCCAATAATCTTCGCCGAATTTATCGCACAGTTGCCGGACCGCTGCTCTAATTTCGGCTATGTCGTTGTCCGTTTGTTCATCGCTTGCCATACCGCCCCCTATGCAGTTGATGTTCGATCCACCCACCAACAAGAATGCGCAAAAGGCTTGGCGCTGTCTATGTGTTAAGCATTTGTAAAGGATGCCCAAGACGTCTTGACCTGCCTCAAGCCTAATGGGAGGATCGAAGGTTTTCTGGGCAGGAGAGTTCTATGGTTTTTTTCAAAACAATGATCGCGACACTCGTGTTTTTCAGCCTTTCAGTGCACGCAGCGGATTACAAAGCTCCGCGCGGACCAGGTGGCGTGCACCCGGATCTGAATGGTATTTGGCAGGCCTTAAACACTGCTAACTATGACATTGAAATGCACACAGCGAGTCACTCCATGCAGCTTCGAGAAGGGCCACATGGACCCCTGCCTGCGGTTAAGACGCTCTATCTGGGTGCTGTTGGTGCCGTGCCCCCTGGGTTAGGTGTGGTTGTCGGCGGTAAGATTCCCTATACGCCTGAGGCGTTGGCGAAAAAGCAGGAAAATAAAGCGAATTGGATCGACCGAGATCCAGAAGTGAAGTGCTTTTTACCTGGCATTCCTCGCGCTACTTATATGCCCCAGCCGTTTCAGATCTTCCAAAGCGCTGACTCAGTCTTTATGGCTTATCAGTATGCGGGTGCTGTGCGAGAAGTGTACATGGAAGATCCAGGCGAAGCCCCGGTAGACAGTTGGATGGGTTGGTCAGCAGGGCGCTGGGAAGGCGACACCCTGGTTGTTGAGGTGACCGGCCAATACGATTCAACATGGTTTGATCGAGCGGGCAATCATCATAGTGACAAAATGAAAGTAACCGAACGTTACACGCCCATGAGTCCCTATCATTTGCAGTACGAAGCCACCATCGAAGACCCGGAAACTTTTACTGAGCCTTGGACCATAAGCATGCCCCTGTATCGACGTATGGAGGACAATGCGCAGTTAATGGAATTCCGCTGCGTAGAGTTCGTTGAGGAGTTGATGTACGGCGAATGGCGGCGTGAGCCTTTGCCGCGGTAGTGCTTCGGTGAATATTGAGGTTAATGCGCAATTGCGGATGGTTTCTCGTCTAGTGTCAGTGGTGGTGCTGACGCTGGGTTTTGCGACCAGCGCATCTTCTGCTGTTGATCTAACCGGCACCTACAATGTGGCCACGCTAACGCCTCTAGAGCGCCCGAAAATGTTTGGCGATAAACGCTTCTTAACCCAAGCGGAGGCTGAAAAAATTCGCCGTGAAGATGCGGCTGCTAAAATCGAGCGTAATAACAAAAGCGATCCCAACCGCAGTGCGCCGCCTTCCGGCGGCGATGGCTCTGCGGGTGCTGCTGGTAATGTCGGCGGTTATAATACGTTTTGGATCGACAATGGCGATAAAACGTTTCAACTAGATGGGAAGTTTCGGACGTCGATTCTGACTCAGCCAGAAAACGGTCGGCGGCCAGGACTAACTGGCGCTGCGAAGGCGAAATTTGCTCAGGCCCGGCGAAATCGTCGCAGCAATTCAGGCACCGCTTGGTGGTTGGATGAGCGTGGTGAGGGCGCTGGCCCGTATGACAATATGGAGCAAAGGCCGCTGGCGGAGCGCTGCATTTTAGGCTTTGGACCGGTTGCCGGTCCGCCAATGTTTCCCACACTTTACAATAACTTAAAGCGCATTGTTCAAACCGAAGATAGCATTATGATTCTTGCTGAAATGGTACACGATGCGCGTGTTATTCGACTAAACAGTGAACACAGACCAGATCACATACGTACGTGGATGGGTGATTCGATCGGGTACTGGGAGGGTGATACCCTCGTTGTTGAGACAAAAAATTTCACCGAGCGGCCAGCGTTATACGGTGCTGATGAAAATCTTCATGTGATCGAGCGCTTTACCCGGCTGGATGACGAAACACTGAGTTATGCTTTTACGGTCAGTGATCCGACTGTGTGGACTGAGTCTTGGGGGGGCGAATACCCTTGGCCGGAAACAGACGAAAAAGTTTATGAGTATGCCTGTCACGAAGGCAATTACTCGTTCGGCAACATAATGCGCGGAGCTCGCCTGCTGGAAGCGGATGTGCTGTCTAGGCTTGGGACTAATTGATCGGCCATGCAAATCGCCCGAGATTGGGTATTATTGTGGCGGAAAGCGCTTGGAACAATTGAATTCGCTATCGGAGAACTTGGATGAAACAAACGAAAGTTGGCAGATTTGGCAAGATCGCTGTTGCAATTGGGGTAGTGACCGCTGCTGCTGGATCCATCGCAACACTCAACGTCTCAGCTCACCATGCTTTTGGCGCTGAGTTTGACCCTAATCGCCCTTTAATATTGCGTGGGCCGGTCACGAAGGTCGAGTGGGTAAACCCCCATGCATGGATTCACTTGGAGCACACTAACGAAGAGGGTGAGAAGGAAAGCTGGATGGTAGAGGGCGGCACTCCGAATACGCTTCTGCGGCGGGGTCTGAACAGACGCTCATTGACTCCGGGCACCTACATTATTGTTGACGGTTACCAGTCCAAAGACCGCTCCAATAGGGCTAACGGCAGAGATGTAACTCTTGCCGACGGACGAAAAGTCTTTATGGGTTCATCGGGAACCGGTGCTCCGCGAGACGGGCGCGACCCAACAGAGCAATAACGAACAGGTTTATGCTTCAAAAAGCCGGGCTCGTCCCGGCTTTTTTTATGGTGCCGGCGCGCTGAGTTTGATGCTGCCGTCATTTTTCATTTGACGATATAGGTGATTGAAACCTAATCCGGACAGTCCGCAAATAAATGCTGCCAGGGCAAACACCCATGCACCATCGCCGCTGATGCCACCCAAGTTGCTGTACAGCAGCATGCCTAATAGTGGTGCGATAGCACCTCTCACGCCAGTCAGAGTCACATGAATGCCCATGTAGGCTGAAAGTTGGTCGGGTTTTGCAAAATCGTTGTGCCCTAACTGCCAAGCGAGACTGCCGCCGCCTCTTGCAATCCCCATCACAACGCGACTGATGGCGAGCCATAAAATCGAACCCAGCACCGCGCCAAGCATGGTCAGGACCAGTGCTACCACCCACAGTAGGCTCTGACGGGCTCGAAACTGCGCAACATGGACTCGGTCTAAGTAGCGCGCCCATAGCGGCAATGACACGAGGCTGATTGTGAACGGGATGACCATCGTCAGCGCGATTGATGTCGCATAAGAGGCCGCGAGTTCCCGGGTAATCAGGAAGATTAGCGGCGCCTCTATGAGCATGTTGCCAAAGCCTGCGGCGAACATAGACATTTGATACTTCGCAAATCGTCGGTCAGTACGCAATATCGTGACAAAGCTCACGGATTGGCGGCGCTGGCTGCTGGCTTCGGACTCGTTTTGCAGATGCTCCGCCTCGCCGATTACTGTGACCCGACGAAAAAAGGCGATGCCGATTAAGCCCGCTAGTACACCCATGGCATACAGCCAAGGCATTCCATCGGGGTAGCGATCGAGAAAAGGGCCGACTGCTGAGGCGATGATGACGGTGACTAAGCTTGCGATCATCTGTAACTGGCCTGTGGCCTGAGCACGCTTGCTACGAGCGTAGTTGAGACTCCAGATAACGCTGCGAACGGTCACCAGCCCGGCGACCAAAATTCGAGAAATAATCATGCTGGCCACTAAAACCACTGCCCCGGTGTCATTGATTGGCGCAATTGCTACTGCCAACACGCATAGCAGAATGCCCACTTGCAGAAGGCATGCGAGGCCTACTTTAGGTCGCCCGGATGCCACTCTGTTCCAAGCGAAACTGGATAGGTTAGCGAACATTGGGGCGGCGCTTATGATTGCGAGAGTCAATGGGCTGACTTGGTAAATCTTTGCCGCAATAACCCCGACTACACCGCCCTCGAGCAAAACCAGCGTGGTGGGAAAGGCGCACTCAGTGAGCTTTTCCCAGCGAAAACTCGTTCGTGCGAGGGGTTCCAGCTTTAAGTTGAACCAACTCATTAACTAGGATTTTAGTATCTGTTTAGCGATTCGGGCCTCTATTCATTGGATAGGGTTGCCAACGTTCAAGGGGTGCCCGAGGGAGTACCGTGGGATTGACGCAACTCATTGGCCATTTGTTCTGCAATACCAATGCAACTTCTCTACCGACGCGGCGTCGAGTTTCGGGCCGCATGCGAGTGGTTGCAGACGCAACGTGGGGGCTAATTAGAACATTATCGAGGAACAAGAGCGGGTTGTCTGGTGCTGGCGGCTCTTGTTCTAAAACGTCGAGCCCCGCGGCAGAGATTGTTCCGGAGTTCAGTGCCTCAACTAATGCTGTTTCGTCAATCAATGGACCACGAGCGGTATTAACTATGACCGCATGGGGCTGCATTAATGCCAATGTCTGAGCATTCACGGCGTGGTGAGTTTCGTCGTTGTGGGGTGCGTGCAATGAAAGATAGTCCGATCTTGCAAAAAGTTCGTGCAAACTCACTGGTTCGACGCCGGCTTCAGAAAGGGTTAGCTCGCTTACATAGGGATCGTAGGCGATGACACGCATGCCAAAGGCTTGGGCCCGTCGAGCTGTGCAGCGCGCGACGTTGCCGAACGCAAATAAGCCCAGAGTTTGGCCCATCAGGCGTGGTATGTGATTAAGTAAAGGCCGTCCGGACCACCAGCGCCCGTCTGCTGCCATCTGTGCCATGGTTTTCATACGGCGAGCACTTGCCAGCAGCAACATCATGGCGTGATCAGCCACCTCTTCAATGAAGACATCCGGAACATTGGTCACAACGATCCCAGCTGCTGTGGCCGCTTCGATGTCCACCATATCCACACCGACGCTGCCGACACCGATGACGACACATTTATTGAGGTTGCTGATTAACTCTGCATCGATACGAAAGCCCCAAGAAGTAATGATGGCATCCATATCTTTAACGCCGGCTGCGAACTCTTCGGCGGTTGCCGCTTCTATTTCAATGATCTCTGCGTAGGGTTCAAGCGCCTCAAGCTCTAATGCATAGCGAATCTTTACTGCTTCGGGGTTTGCTTGGCGTGGCAATTGAATGCCGATCTTCTTTTTCTCCACCTCGTCCTCCTCTACGCGATTTAGACCTATTTTTGCATGTGCTTGAGGTGCTGTCATTGATCACAGTGGAACATTGGCAGGTTGGTGGAATCATCTCGGAATTCCTAGCCGCAACGGTTAGGCTTGTAGTTCCTGATTATATTTTTGCGACTATGTTTGAAGTTTTTAGTACCTCAGCCTCTCTGCCCTGGATGCTCTTGGCGACCATATTCGGCGGCGCGCTAGGGTGGGCTCTGTGTCAATACACGAGTCGGGGGAAATGGCAGCAGCAACTGCAGCAAGCCGAAGCTCAGGGAAGCGCTGAGGCGGCGCAGGAATTGGTTGCGCTTAAGGAACAACATGCAGAGCAACTTTCAGATATATCCCAGCGCAACGCGGCGTTAACTGCACAACTAGACATGCAGAGCCAGCAGTTAGCAGAACAGGGGCAACAACTACAGCAATCAGAGAGCCAGCTTGCGAAGTTTCAAGCAGACTTTGCAGCCTCCCAAGCGCGTATGCATGAAATGCAGAAAAGCTTTAGCGAAAAAGAAGCCGTATTCGCGCAGAACAGTGCGCTGCTAAAGAAAGAGTTCGAGCTGCTGGCTAAACAAGTGCTAGACCAGCAGGAAACCAAACAACAGCAGAGCCTGCAGCTTATGCTCAAGCCGTTTCGTGAGCAGATCGGGGAATTCAAGCAGCGCGTGGAAGAAGTGCACAAAAGCGATGTTAAAGAGCGCGCCTCGTTGCTTACGGAAATGCAAAATTTGCAGAAGGCCAGTGAGCGCATTAACGCTGAGGCGGAAAATCTTACCAAGGCGCTGAAGGGCGATAAAAAACTCCAGGGCAATTGGGGTGAATTGGTGCTTGAGCGGGTTCTCGAGGACTCTGGATTACGCAAGGATCATGAGTATTTTGTGCAGTTCTCTGCTCGCGACGAGGGCGGACAATTGAAGCGCCCAGATGTATTAATTCGGTTGCCCGAGGGTAAGGACGTTATTGTCGACGCGAAGGTGACTCTCAACGCCTATGAGCGGGCTCTGGCAAGTGAGGATGAAGAGCAGAGAGAGGTGTTGTTAAGGCAACATCTCCTAGATTTGCGCAATCAGATCAAGCGCCTAAGCAGTCAGGATTATGATCAATTACCGGATGTGCGATCACTGGATTTTGTGCTGCTCTTTGTGCCAATTGAATCAGCTTTCAGTATCGCCATGGAAATGGATCCCGGTATGTTTACCGCGGCGTTTGAGCAGCGAATTATGCTGGTGAGTCCTACCACACTGATGCTGGCGCTGCGCATCATTAACAACCTTTGGCGAGTCGAAAAGCAAAATAAAAATGCCTTGGAGATCGCGCAGCGTGCTGGGGCGATGTACGACAAGCTGGCTGGAGTTGTTGAAGAAGTTGATAAGCTTGGTAAGCAACTAGCAACAGTGCAGGGGACATACGATAACGTCCACGCGCGACTGGCCACCGGTAGAGGGAATTTAGTTCGGCAGGTTGAGACGATTAAAGGTCTGGGTGCCAATACTAAGAAAACCATCGCCACCACTCTGCTCGAGAATTCTCAAGATGACGAATAGGCTGTGGCTATCGCGGCTAATTGCCGCGCAAATATATGGCCAATGGCTAGATACCGTTGGCCAACGCTGAGCCTGTGTTACAGCCGCGTCAGCCTGCGCCGGCTGACTATTATCAAAATAATCTCCAACAGGCGTTTAGCTTCGTACTCGAGCGCTACGCGGATATGTTGTCGGCAGATGATGTTGATCGGCTGCAGCAATTTCTCGGTGCCAGTGCTGATGCTCAGCGTTTGCTGGCGCGTTTGCTGACTCGCGCTGGACCGTATTTTCTGCGCTCCACTCTGAACTATGCAGAGGTCTCATCCCCGGATGATGCTGTTGCCGAATTACATCAGCGTGGCTTGATTTCTTTTCAGTCGGGCGCTGCAGATCGGCTGATAAAACTCTATACGAAAAATGCGCTGTGCGAACGCTTCAACCTAGCAGCAACGATACGGAAATTAACCAAGCAACAGATTATCGAGCATTTGCTTGGTCGCTATACTGATCGTCAATTGGCGCAACGCCTTGGTGCTGTGCAAGCGTGGGTGCGTTTGCGTCATCTGAGTCTCTGGCGGCTGTCGCGATTGTTGTTTTTTGGCAGCACTAGCCAAGACTGGTCAACATTTGTACGTAAGGATCTAGGCCAAATTCGTTATGAGGAGCTGCCACTCTCGCGGCCCCAGTACCAGGACGCGGCGGCTCTCAGCGAGCGTCTTTTAGCCCAACATCTGCAATATCTGTGTTACCGGCTGGATGAATATCCGCAACTTGCGCCAGCACTGTTTAGTGCACTCACTGAGGCTATGCATGATAAGAGCACCGGGGATCGATTGCAGCGCTGTGCGTTGCTGTTGGCTCACTGGGTCGAGCGGAACCTGTGCCCAGATCTGGCGTTGCGGATTTATGAGCTGACCAACAAGCCCCCAGCAAGAGAGCGTCGAGTCAGGATTTTGCAGCGTTTAGAGCAGCTGGAGGCTGCTGGATCTTTACGTCAGGAGATTCTCAATGCACCGCTATCGGCGAAAGAGCAGGTATTTGCCGAGCGCTTTGGCCGCCGCGGTGCGGGTTTTCAACCGCCGGTTACAGAAATGCGTATTCGCGGACCTTACGACTCCATTGAGGAGTACGCGCTTACCGAGCTCGTACCTGACAGTGGTTGGGGCGTGCACTGCGAAAACTCATTGGTCAGGTCGTTGACGGGACTGCTGTATTGGCCGGTTATTTTTGCCGACGTAGAGGATGCGTTCACAAATCCATTTCAGTCTGCACCCCACGATTTGTTTAGCGAGGACTTTTGTCAACGGCGCAGGGTGCTCCTAAGCAAGCATGAGCGGGGACTGAGTGATGATTCAGAGTTGGTAAAATTTCTAACCCGCACCGTGCAAGCAAAAAATGGCACTGCCAATCGCTTGGTGAATTGGACCTTGCTGCAAACTGTGCCGCTAGAACAATGGCTTGAGGCTTTGCCGGTCAAGGTTATTAGAGCGTTGTGCCAGTTCCTTATTCGTAACCTTGGGGACTACCGCAGTGGCTTTCCTGACCTCTTTATCTGTTACGGCCCGGATGATTTTGAATTTGTCGAAGTTAAGGGTCCTAATGATCAGCTGCAGCCTCAGCAACGTGCCTGGTTTAGGGTGCTCGACGAATTAAAATTGCCCGCTCGAGTATTTAAGCTAAAGCCTCGGTGATGCAGCGCCTGGCCGTTCGACAGTTAGCAGAGTTTGTGTTTCGCCAGGGTGACTTGCATCCCGCGCGAGAAGGCCGCGGGGTCGAGGCCCAAGAAGGCATTGAGTGCCAACAAAAGGTGCAGGCATCCCGACAACAAGGTTCAGCGGCATTCGCGGCTGAAGTCAGCGTTCGCTTGGATATGCAGATTGACGGTGTGCAGACGCGTCTTGCCGGGCGTGTAGATGGGTTGTTCCGGTCCGATCAATGCGTTTGGCGTGTTGAGGAATATAAAGCCACCCGAGCTGTAGACGTAGCGCTCAATCCCGTGGATTGGGGGCAATGCTTGATCTACGCTGGATTACTATGCACCCAAGAGTCCATAGAGCGCATCGAACTCGCGGTAGTCTATGTTCATCCTGACACTCTGGCAGAACAGGTTTTTGAACGCTCGGTTTGCGCAAAGACCGCCCAGGGAAGTTTGGCACTGGCGCTGTTGTGTTTTGAGGTACGGCAACGCCGGCATAGACTGCGATGCGAGGCTCGTGAGGCTTGGATGCAGGCTCGCGACTTTCCCTTCCAACGTTATCGTTCGGCGCAGCGATCGGTGGCGCGGAGAGTTTACCGAACCCTAGCAAATGGCGAGCACTTGCTGTTGGAAGCACCGACGGGTTCGGGCAAAAGCATGGCGACCATTTTCCCGGCCCTAAAGTACCTGCAACCGCAGCAGCAATTGTTTTTCCTTACAAATCGCACCACTGGCGCCGAGGCGGCTCTGAACAGCGCTGGGCTTGTAGCCGATACATCGAAATATCTGAGTGTGGTGCAACTTACTGCGAAAGAAAAAATTTGCCAAACAGATGGCGTGGCGTGCGAGCCTCAAGATTGTGGGCGCTGCAAAGATTATTTCGCGCGCGCACCGTATGCGGTCAATGAGCTTCTGCAGCGGGGTATTGTTGATCGGTATACGCTGCAGCAAGTCGCGGACGAATTTAGCGTCTGTCCTTTTGAGTTGAGTCTAGATCTAGCGGTTTGGGCTGACATGATTATTGGCGACTACAACTACCTATTCGACCCCTTTGTTAAGTTGCAGCGATTTGCGGATACAGGGCGCAGTCTTTTACTGGTTGATGAAGCCCATCAACTAAGCGGTCGCGTTTCTCAAATGCTCAGCACAGAAATAGCGATCGACAACAAGGCCGCCTTGCTGGAATCACCCAGCGATGACTTTAGTCATGCTGCGAATGAAGTGTTTAGCGTCATTCGCGGCCTTGCTCAGAGCGCAGGGGGCGATGGGACACGGGTTATTGAGCGGCCTTTGCAACTAGAAGCCGCAGCCCAGCGTCTAGTTGAGGCCGTAGAGGTTTTGCAATTATTCGACGACTTGGATCCTCAATCGTTGGAGCTGTATTTTGCCTGTTTGCGCTGGGTGCGGAGCCTCGAGTGGTTTGAGGAACGGGAATATCAGCATCTGAGCTTCGAACACGCTCAGGGCTATATGATTCAACGCCTGTGTCTGGACGCTAGTGCCTATATCAGCGACGTGGTACATGGACATGCGGCCAGCATTCGATTCTCTGGAACGGTATCGCCGTTGGCCTTATATCAGCGGTTGCACGGCTGTGCCGAGGACCAAGATGAGCGCGCGGTTTCTCCCTTCAGCGCGACGCAGAGTGCTGTACTTGTCGTGCGCGACATACCAACCTATTTCCGTCGACGCAGCGACAGTCTGCCGATGTTGAGTGAATTGGTGAACACTCTAGTCGAGGCGCGCCCCGGACGTTATCTGATTGCTTTTTCCTCCTACAGTTACCTCGATGCTTTTGCTCAGCAACACAGTGCCTTGGGTCATGTCTTTCGCAGTCAAAGCAGTGCCGACAGCGCTGCAGATATACAGGCGCACAAGGACTTTGTGCTGGGCGCGACGTCAGTAGTCTTTGGCGTCGTTATGGGTGGCAGCTTTAGTGAGTCGGTAGAATTTGGCGTGGGTCAGTTATCGGGGGTCATTGTTGTCGGCATTGGTTTGCCACCACCAAGCCTGCAGAAGGATCTGGTGGCCAAACATTTTGATGTAAGCGCGGGTCCAGGGTGGGGGCAAATGGTTGCCTACACCCAACCTGCGCTGACTAAGGTGATTCAGATGGCCGGACGCTTGGTGCGCTCGGAGCATGATCGCGGCATTATTTGTTTAGTCGATGAGCGTTTTTTGCAGCCGCACGTTCAAGGCTTCCTGCCGGCCCACTGGGAGAGCAAAAATGTGCCGTTACAGCAGGTTAAATCTGTAGTGAGCGCCTTCTGGCGAATGACATAGGGCGAGCCGATCAGTAAGCTTGCGCCATGATTCGCCGTACCAAAATAATCTGCACCATCGGTCCCGCTACCACCAGCTTTGAAGCGCTCAAAGAGCTCTATGAGGCAGGGATGAATGTGGTGCGCCTGAATATGTCCCATGCTGATCACGCGACGTCGTTAAAGATCATCAACTGGGTGAAAACGTTAAACCGACAAATTCCGTACCCGATACCTATACTGTTAGATACCCAAGGGCCGGAAATTCGTACTGGCGTGTTGGCAAATCCAATGCAACTCAACACCGGTGATGTGGTAACCCTGAGTGTGCGCGACTCTGAACTGGTTGAGCAGAAGTCGATACAAGTAAATTACGGCGAACTTGTTGATGTGATGGACGTGGGCAGCACGATTACTGTGGATAACGGCCTGATGAACTTTAAAGTGCTGCAGAAAAAAGACCATCAATTGACCTGTGAGGTCATAGATGGGGGTACTTTGGGCAGCCGTAAACATGTCAATCTGCCTGGCGTCAGAGTTAATTTGCCCGCGATTACGGCAAAGGACGAACGCGATATCCAGTTTGGTCTTGAGAACGACGTGGACTTCATCGCTTTGTCGTTTGTGCGTAGCCCTGATGATGTAGCACAGCTGCGTAAGTTACTTGGTAAGAAGCAACAGTCCATCAAGATTATTGCCAAAATCGAAGACCGCGAAGGGGTAAAGAATATCCACGACATCGTGGCTTTGTCCGACGGCATCATGGTGGCGCGGGGTGATTTAGGCATTGAGACGGACATTACCGACCTGCCGAATATCCAGCGGCGCTTGGTGCATGCCAGCGCTAAAGGCGGGGTGCGATGTATCGTGGCAACCCACTTACTTGAGTCTATGATCGACAATCCCATCCCCACGCGCGCCGAAGTAACTGACGTAGCCAATGCCATTTACGAGGGTGTTGATGCTGTCATGCTCTCCGGTGAGACCAGTGTTGGCAGTTATCCGGCGCGCTGTGTCGAACAGCTGGATAAAATTGCTAAAAATGCAGAGCGTTTCCCGGGCTTAGGGTATGAAAAGGCGCTGACGGTGAATGTCGATAAGCAACACGTGGCAGTGCATGCGGTGGCTTTGGCCGAGGCGCTAAATGCTGAGGGCATCGTAGTGATTACTCGCCGTGGTTTGACCGCTGACTATGTCACGACCGCGCGGCCCCAGAGCGTGCCGATATTTGCCTTTACAAATAACAGTCAGACGCGACGGCGGCTAGCCCTTAACCGTGCAGTGCGTGCCCATCGTATCGCTTTCAGTAGTGATCCGGAAAAGACACTGCAGCGCTCTTTTGACCTGTTGCGGGAGCGAGAGGGTTTGAACAAGGCCTGTAAGCTGGTGGTCATATCAGACGTGCTGGCTAATCAACCGACGGAAGCCATTCAAATTCGCAACCTGACCTGAAGTGAGCAGTCGACTAGAGGCTGCTGAGCATGCGAGCGGCTGCCAATAGCAGCATCACTGCAAACAAGCGCTTTAATTTATCGGCGGGAACGCTCTGGGCATAGCGCACACCGAAAGGTGCTGTAATGACCGCGCCGCCAATGATGGGGAGCAGCGCCTGCACATCAATCCAGCCCAACATTGCCAGATCAGTTGGCGACTCGGACGAAATGGCATAGGAAAAAGCACCAAATAACGCCAGCGGAACGCCCAGTGCACTAGCTGTGGCTGTTGCTCGGTGGGGTGGAACATTAAAGTAAGTCAGGGTCGGTACTAGAATATTGCCTCCGGCTATGCCCACTAATGCGGAGACGCAACCCGCGACCGCACCAATGATCGCGCTCAGACCAGCGCCGGGTAATTGTCTGTTTGGTGCGGGCCGCCATTGCCAAAACATGACCGCGGCAACCATTAGAAAAAAGATACCGAAAAATATTTTTAGCAATGGAATTGGCAACATTGGTGCCAAATAACCGGCAATCGGGCTGCCAATGATGAGTGTTGGAAGTAATCGCCGCACTGCAACAATATCCACTCGACCTGCACGAATTTGGGTGATCGCAGCGGACATCGTGGTAAATACGATGCATGCCAGAGATGTAGCAACGGCAACAATTAGCGTGTGTTCCGGGCTATGGCGATTAAACTCGGAAAAATAAATGGCCAGAGCAGGAACAATGACAATGCCTCCACCGATCCCCAGCAAGCCGGCCAGGAAACCGCTACTGATTCCTAAGCCGAGGCAAAAAACTATAAAGAATATTGTTTCCAAGGAGACTGTTTTTTCCGTTAACTCTCGGACAACATAAAGCACTGGAATCCAAAAGAGCAACATGGAAGTTATAAGAACTAACTTATTTCTGCTGCTAATGGCCTTTGCCCCTCTTGGATATGGCGCAGAGGTCATATTGGCCAATGGTGATCGTTATATCGGTGAGGTGGTTGACGGAGTACTAAGCGGTAAGGGCACGTATATCTGGGCCGTAGGCGACCGTTACGAGGGCAATTTCGCAAATGATCAGCCCGATGGCCTCGGCACATATACGTGGATAGATGGCCGCGTCTATGAAGGTCAATTTGTGAGCGGCTTGCGTCAAGGTCAGGGGCAGCTGCGCTGGGCTAATGGCGATTTTTACCAGGGCGCGTTCGCTGCTAACGCCATGCATGGCGCCGGTACCTTTATCTGGGCCAATAAAGATCGCTACCAAGGCGAGTTCGCAAATAACAGGCGTGTTGGACGCGGCGTTATGGTTTGGCATACCGGGCAGTCCTATGACGGTATTTTTGAAAATGACCGCATGCATGGCCAAGGTCGCTTAAAGTATGTTGACGGCAGGGAATACCAGGGCGCCTTTGTCGCGGGGCTCAAGAGCGGTGAGGGTATATTTAGCTGGCCTAACGGCAATCGTTATGTCGGGAGTTTTGCACAAGATCAACGCTCAGGTAGTGGCGTTTTTTTGTGGCGCGACGATACGGTGTATCGCGGGCAATTTAGCGGCAATAAGCAGCATGGCTATGGCGTGAAAGAGCTGCTCAACGATGTGTCAGAACTGCAAGTCTGGCGAGAGGGTGAGATCGTTGGCTCCACGCGGATCGCGGAGAATGAGTATTGCGTATTGCAGCATTTGCAACGAGCGTGGATGTTCTCTGCCAAAACCTGTGTTAACGGCCTGGCCCACGGCAAGGGTGTGGCCGTGAGTTTGGATGGTGATTTTGTCGTTGCAGACGGTGTGTTCGTGCTGGGGCAATTTGTCGCTGGGGAGTTGATCGAGATACCACCCAAAGTGACCAGCATGCGGGTAGGCAATTCCAATGGCTGAGGGCTTTCAACTGCCTGGTTACACCGTAACCCGAACCTTGCGCGATGGTGCTGAGGAACTAGCTTTATTGGGCTATCAGCAAGCCCTTAATAAGCGTTGTTTCATTCGTGCGGTGCGCGGGTCTACTGCCCAAGGTCTTATGCGGACCGAAGTGGAGGTGCTCAATGGGTTTACTGATCCCAAGCTGCTGCAGCTTATCGATCATGGTCAGTGGGGAGACTGGCATTACAGTGCCGTTGAATATGTGAGTCAGGGGCGCCTGACCGATCTTCTGCAGCAGGGTCTATCTCTGAAACAGTTGATGCGAGTTATCAAAGCCGTCGCCCGCGGCTTACAGCAGTTACACGACGCGGGTTTTGTGCATCACGGTGTGTCTGCAGAGCACGTATTTATGCGTAGCGATGGCACAGCAGTGCTTGGGGGTTATCAGTGGTGTTCGCAGGTAGATAGCCAACACCCCAAGTCCAATCTGTTGTTAGAGCATCTCGCGCTGTCAGGCCTCTGCAGTCCCGAAGTATTGCTTGGTGAACGGAGCCAGGCGGCCAGCGATTACTTTAGTCTAGGCGCTGTGCTCTATCAGGCATTGGTAGGCCAGCTACCTTTCAATGCTGCGTCGCAAAGCGAATTGTACGAGCAAATTACTCAGCGGCCGTTTCCAGCGCTGCCCCAACAGTTTGCATTTATGCGACGACTGTTAGAAAAGCTGATTGCAGCTAACCCAAGCCAAAGAATTGGTAGTTACCACGAACTGCTCGATCATCTCGACCAACTGACCGCGCAGCAGGATTGGCCGGCAATCATGCTGCGCAATGAGGATATTGCGAGCCAAGAAGTTCGCGCGTTGGGTGGCAGTTTACTGGCCACGGACGGAGATGGCCGGCCAAGTAAGAGAACCCTGCGCCGAAAGCGGCGGCAACGGCGCACTGCCGTGGGGTTTGTTGCTGTGGTTACATTGTCTCTAGCATTCGGCCTAAGTTATGTCATCCAGCCGACCAGTATACTCAGTGTTGATACGCTGGCGGCTTCCCTAGGCCTAGCAGAAGACCCGGAGCTTGTAACAGCCTGGGATGAGGCACAATCGCTGCGCCAGGATCCTAACCAGGGTCTTACCGCCATTGTGGCCGCATATCAGCGAGTGTTGACCCTTGACCCCGACTATGCGCCGGCACGCGAGGCCATGGCGACACTGATGACAGAATGGAAGCAGGCCATCTCTAGTGCGCTAGTGAACGACAATACCGAATTGGCCGCGACCCGGTTGGACGAAGCAACCGCACACTTGCCTAACGACCCAGAGATCAATCTCTTATCCCTGCAACTGCAGAATCGCTATCGCGCCGAGCGATTGCTCAAAAGCACCGAGGCTTTGCTTACCAGTCATGGGCTTAGCGACTCCCCTAGTGCGGCGGCGGCTATTCAGTCCTACCAGGAAATTTTGCGCCTCGCGCCTAGCCATCCTGGAGCGATAGCGGGCCTCGATACCCTGGCTCACCACTACGTAGATTTGTCCAAGCAGGCGGCGAATGACGGTAAGGTGGCTCAGGCAATTCGCTTTTTAGAAAGGGCTACGGCTGCTAATCAGTCCCTGCGCAGCCTCGATGACGCCCGGGAGCTCATATCCAAAGCAACGACCCTAAAGGCGGCTATAGACGCCTTACTGCAGCAAGGTAGTGATCTCTTGGCGGCCGGCGCATTGGTGCGACCCAAGGGTGAAAATTCAGCGGAGCGATTTCAACAAGTGCTTGCAACAGATCCAGACAATTCAGCGGCCTTGCAAGCCATGCTTGGAATTTCCCAGCAGGTGCTATCGCAGGGCCAGCAGCTAATGGATACCGGTGAGCTTGCAGCCGTGGACGAGTTGGTGGCCGACGCTGCCAGTGTTGGCGTCAGTGATAGTGTCGTTGAACAATTGCGCACTGGAGTTACCAACGAACGACAACGACTGCAAACAGTCGCTGAGCTGTTGGCCCAAGGTCTTGAGCTATTCAATAACGGCTTGTTAACCGAACCGAGCAAAAGCAATGCAGTAATGGTATTGCGTAATGTACAACAGCTCGATCCAGGTAACGCCCCCGCACAAGCACTGTTACGGCGATGCGCCGAACGCTTGGTTGAAGTCGCTGTGGAGGCACGTAGATTTGGCTTATTAGCAGACGCTGATCAGTACCTTGCGCTAGCGCTGTCCATACAGTCCGACGCACCAGAGTGGATTGAATTGCAGCGTCAGTGGCAGCGTTCGTAGAACCATTGCATTTGCGCAGGCCGCCTCCTATATTGCTCGACACTACGCAGTTTGAGGCAGTACATGGCTGTAGAAATTCCTTACCGTCGGCAATTAGAGTTCGAATACGGCCAAGTGGCCACCATTGCTCCCGGCATCCGGCGCGTTATAGCGAATAACCCCGGGCCTTTCACATTTCATGGTACCGGAACGTACATTCTTGGCACTGGCAAGGTTGCTGTGGTTGATCCAGGGCCTGATGATCAGGCCCATATCGATGCGATTCTTGGCGCACTTGAGGGCGAGACCATCTCGCATATCCTAGTCACCCATACCCATATGGATCATTCCCCGGGCTGCCGCAAGTTGCAGGCCGTATGCGATGCCCCAACGTACGCCTATGGGCCTCACGGTGCGGGCAAAATCGAGCAGGGTATCAGTGTCGAAGAGGGCGGTGATATGGAGTTTGTGCCAGACCACCAAGTGCGCCATGGGGATATTATCGAGGGCGAGGATTGGACTGTTGAGTGCGTATATACGCCAGGGCATACCTCAAATCACATGTGTTTTGCATTACAAGAGCAGAAAGCTCTGTTCACTGGCGACCATGTTATGGGCTGGTCCACGAGTATTGTTTCGCCACCCGATGGTGATATGTCCGACTATCTCGACAGTTTAGAATTACTGTTGCAGCGGGACGATCAGGTCTACTGGCCCACGCACGGCCCCTGCATTGATGAGCCAAAAGCCCACGTACGAGCCTTTATTCAACACCGGCAAGAGCGCGAGCAACAAATTATTGACTGCATTGAGCAAGGGATCTTCAAGATTGGCGAAATGGTGCCAGCGATGTACCACGACACTCCGGAGTTTATGTATCCGGCGGCAGCACGCAGTGTGCTGGCGGCCATGGATAATTTGGTGAAAAAGAACCGTGTCATTGTGGCCAGTGGCAGTGGCTTAGAGGGGGAATACCAGCTGAGTGCTAGCTAGGGTCGAATTGCCTCCAATCGCGCTGCCGACTCGGCTTCGGCTAACGGCAGCTGCACAACCATAGCAACACCCGAACCGTCGGGCAGGTTAACAGCCTTGGCAACACCGCCGTGATGCTCGGCAATAACCCGCACGACGTATAAGCCAAGCCCAAAGTGCAGTCGATTTTGTGGCCCCCGATGGCTCACCATTGAGTCGAAGGCGGATTTTAAAACCTGATCGCTCATCACCGGGCCTCGATTCGCCACGGAAATCTGCAGAGTGTCAGGAAAACAGTCCAGCTGGATTCTCACGGCAGTGCCTCTGCGGTGGAAATCCACGGCATTGTCGATCAGCTTGTCCATGAGTTGCTCAATACGAAAGTCCGCGATCATTGCAATAGCTGGCGCGTCTGAGCCTTGGTAAATCATGCGAGTATCTTTATGAGCCAGGGCGCAGTTTGAGACGTAACTGCGCAGGAAGCTGTCGAGGTCTACGGCTTCTAATTCTTCGGCCTCCAAGGACTCCTCAAGATTGGCCGCATCGGCGAGGTTTTGCACGATGGAACCAATGCGGTGCACCCCGCGTTTGGCGCTGGCCAGATACTTGCTGTCATCTACCTCGGGAAACTCCTCAGCAAGATTCTGCAATGAGGTACTCAATGTATTTAACGGATTATTGATCTCGTGCCGCAGTGTTCTGGGCATGCTCTCCAGAAACGTATTGTGCTGATGCAGCTTTTCAAGCATGTTCGACACACTTCGGGATAGGTCGCCAATCTCATCCCCGGCATTGACCTCGCTCTTCAACTCGGCGCGACGTAAGCGCCCGTAGTGGTCTATGGCTGCAGACGCTTCCTGACGCAAACTGCGTATACGCCAGGCCAGCCGGCCAGCAAATGCGAGCAGTGCCACAAATACAGCGACAAGACTGACTACGGATAGCAGCAATACTTGTTCCAAAGATGTGCGCTGAAATTTCAAAATATTGTCGATGTCTTGCTCGACCACCACGGTGCCGATAATTTTTTCTGCTGAAACGATAGGGTGTGCGGCAAGGATCATTTCTTGGTTTGCAGAGATACGGTTTCTCAGCGCGATAGGATCTCCATTTAGACTGTCGCGAATGACTCGCTCGGCTACTAAAGTTTGTGCATCTGCAGTCTGATTACTGTCCGACTG
>CAJXAC010000051.1 GCA_913050035.1 uncultured Gammaproteobacteria bacterium
AGCCCCTGAAAGCTGAAACGTTGAAGTAAGTCCATTATGTGGTGCCTTGGTGATGGTTCAGTGCTGTGTTTCGTCGGACCAGTGGTGATCGAGGTCGCGCAGTTGATTGCGCGCGCGTCGGTCGCGTTTGTCCGGGCGTTGTGTGGGAATGTGTAATCCAGCGCGGCTCATGCGCCGCTCGCTAATCGCTGCTTGACGTTGCTCAATGCTGTCCGCTGTCTCCTCGTAAAGTGTTTGTGCGATCGTCGCCGAGCCCCGTTGCTCGCTGAGTGTTTGCACGACAACGGTATAAAGTACCCCGTCCTTATTGATGCGCACGATCTGGCCGGTGCGCAGTTCTTTGGCAGGCTTAACGCGCTGATCGTCGACGTGGACTTTGCCGCCGGCAACCGCGGATTTGGCCAATGATCGAGTTCGGTAAAATCGCGCAGCCCATAGCCAGCGGTCAATGCGTACGCTTGTTTGCTCATCCATGATATGCATAAGTACTAAATTGCGGGATAGATTTCATGAAATCGATCGAGGCTGGGATGAATAGATTCTGCTCGTGGTCCGCGTTGTGAATCGGGAGTGCGGACATGCCATACTTCGCGGATGCCGAACTCTGCGGCGGCATTGAGTACCCGCTCGGTGTCGTCTAAAAACACCGTTCGTTGCGGGTCGAAGCCGCAGTGTTTTTGTAATTGGTGCCAAAAGTCCTGATGTTCTTTGGGGCTGCCAAAATCCTGACTCGAGTAGATTTGTTCGACTCGCGCAGACAGCTTTACAACGCTTTCTTTAATTTGCAAAGAGTTGTGGTCGGCGTTAGTCGCTATTATTACGCGAAGCTGGCTCGCTCCAAGCCAATCAAGGAACGCTTCAGCGTCAGCGCGAAAGCCAATGAGTTGCGATTGTTGCCGGTGCAGGTTGGTTATATCTAGGCCAGTCCGCTGTTGCCAGAAGTCAAAGCTGTAAAAGTCTATGCTGCCAAGCACTTGGTGCATCTGTGCGAACAATTGTTCTTTTGCTTCGGCGTAGGATAATTGTTTGAGCTGGGCATAAGCCTCAGGTACGACATGATCCCAAACAAAGTTGTCGTAGTGCAGGTCGAGTAAGGTGCCGTCGATGTCGAGTAGCACGGTATCGATATCCTGCCAATCAATGGCTGGCTTGGTTGTTGGCAAAAAAGTGCTCCGGTAATTGGGAGTAGCTGTGCGATATATTAACGCCCGCAGGTGTTCAGGTGACTATACTAACGAGCCCTCGGATCAGAATGTTGATCCGTCTGTTCAAAAAATTGGCTTGAAGCTTGCCGAGCAACCCGTGTAGAGACTGTGATTTAGACTATGCCGTTACCCGAAATTATTGCCACCGAAACTCTTGCCACTACCCGGTTCTTTAAAATAGAGGCGCTCGACCTGCGTTTTAGTAATGGCGTTGAGCGTCGTTACGAGCGCCTGCCAGCAGGTGGTGCAGAGGGTGTCATTGTCGTCGCGGTGAATGCGCAAAATGAACTGCTGTTGATCCGCGAGTACGCTGCCGGCTTTCATGAGATGCAGCTGACGTTGCCAAAGGGCTTGGTCGAGCCGGAAGAAAGTATGGAAGCGGCCGCCACCCGGGAATTAGCCGAAGAAGCAGGCTTTGCCGCTAAACATGCCGAGTTTATAAAGCGCCTGACTTTGGCCCCTGGCCATATGGGATTTGCTATTAACGTGGTTTTTGCGACTGGCCTTTACCCCAAACAGTTGCAAGGCGACGAACCAGAACCCATTGAACTGGTGCCTTGGCCGCTTCAGCGCCTGGACGAGCTGTTAAGCAGTGAGGAGTTTTGCGAAGCTCGAGCGATTGCGGCCTTAGCATTGTGCCGACCGTTATTCTCGCAACTGCTGGACGCTGCAGACGAATTAATAAAGAGAGAAAACTGATTATGAACAGCCCAACGACTATGGCGCTCGCAGATGAGCACAATCCGACATTAATGGATATCGTGCGCCGTGCTGGGGAGGAAATTTTACAGGTCTATAATTCAGACTTTGCGGTAGAAACTAAACAAGACGAATCGCCATTGACCCAGGCAGATCTTGCTGCCCATGCGGTCATTGCAGAGGGCTTGCAGCGCCTAGCACCCGATATTCCTATTATCTCAGAGGAATCAGCACTGCCGGATTTCGGCGAGCGCAGCCGTTGGACACGCTACTGGCTGGTAGATCCCTTAGACGGAACCAAAGAGTTTGTTAACCGCAATGGCGAGTTTACGGTGAATATAGCCTTGATAGAAAACCATACGCCGGTGCTCGGGTGGGTTGGAGTGCCTGTTCAAGAGCAGGTTTATTTTGGCAATGTTCCAGCGGGCATCGCGTGGGTTGAAAATGCTCAGGGGCGCACGTCTCTGCAGGGCAAGCATCGCCTTGAGCAGGATACCGAACTTACCGTGGTTGCGAGCCGCAATCATGGCGGTGCGCGGTTAGAGCGCTACTTGGAGATGATTGGTGAACAATTTCCGGCAATGCAGCGAAGACCAGTGGGTAGTTCGCTAAAGTTGTGCGCACTCGCCGCTGGTGAGGCCGACATCTATCCCCGTTTGGGGCCCACAAGTGAGTGGGACATTGGAGCTGCTCAGGCGGTGCTTTGCGCGGCCGGCGGCCGGGTGTTTTGTGGTGACGGCTCCGCGCTCACCTACAACAGTAAAGAGAGCATCTTAAACCCCGAATTTATTGCTGTTGCGGATGCTCAATTTCCCTGGCCCCAAGTATTGCCACCGCTACCACCACAGGATTAAGAATGACTAGCTCGCGGCCTAATAAGGGCCATGCAAACTAGAGTGTATGGGGTGTTTCGGGAGCAGTAGCAGGGTTGGCCTCAGCTAGCCGAACTGCATGCCGTGTAATCGCCCTGCCGAGGAAATTAGCACTGTATGTGCATACAGCTGCGGCTAGTGAGGGTTCAAAGAATACGGAAGATGTATTACAAAAAGAAGAGGGCAAATGGGTTTTTGCAGGAGCGCAAAAAAATTATGTTATGTGTCAGCGGGTTAGATGAACGCAATCCATAATTTCTTCACTTTGTGGGGGTCTATATGGCCATCATTGGGTGTGTTTTAAACAGTTTATTGGTAACGAGGAGGGGCAATGACGTTTGATCGCGCTGAAGTTTTGAAACGAATCGACTCGGTATGCGGAACCATAGAGCAGTATGCGAGCTGGGCCGAGCAACACTGCCGCTTACATGATGCTGCTTTTCAGGCGCTGATTGACGCACAAGTGCCTAGGTTGTTCTTGCCAAGTTCTCTCGGCGGTCTTGAGGTTGATCCAGTGACCTGTGCGTTGGCTTGCGAAAAGCTGGCAGTCGCTGATACTGCAGCGGCATGGCATGTCATGGTCTTTAATGCAGCTCGATTAATGGCTGCGCAATGGCCCCAAGCGTTAGTCGAGCAGCTATGGGCGGATGATCCAGACACGCTGGTCGCGGCCAGCGGCCATACCCCTTTGCAGGCCGTGCCGCGTGATGGCGGGTATGTCATTAGCGGTCGGCAACGTTTTGTCAGTGGCTGTGATCATGCGACTTGGTTGCTGTCGCCAGTATTAATTGACACTACCCCGGCGATGGCAGTGATGCCATTAGCGGAGTGCTCAATCGAACAAAATTGGGACACTCTGGGTATGCGAGGCTCTGGCAGCAGCGATGTGCTGGTGGAGGAATTAACAGTGCCGGAACTACAGGTGGTAATTCCTAACTCCCAAGCTGGCACGAATGCTCTTTATCAAGGCACGCTATATCGTTGTCCCTCAAGAATCGTCTTCGCGACCTATGTCCCGGTCGCTCTGAGCTTGGCGGCTCGCAGTTGCCACTTAGTAGCGGCAATGGTGGGCGATAAAACGCCGGGAGGCAGTGCCGGCAAACTACGCGAACGCACTATTGCGCAAATGCACTTCGGCAAGGCTTTGGCTGTATACCGCTCGGCGCGACTTTTGTTCTTTCAGGGCCTAGAGCAGACCTGGGCGCGGGCGGAGTTGGGCGACGATGCCGGTGATATTGACCGCGCAGATCTTTATCTAGCAGGTACTCATGCTGTGCAAGCCAGCGCCGAGGCGGTTCGCCACGGGGCTGACATTGCTGCTACTACTATGGTTACCAAGGGCGAAACACTGGAGCGTATTGGCCGCGATATGGAAACGCTTCGGCACCATGGCTTTGTCAATGAATCGCGCTATGCCAGTGTTGCCCAAGTGCACTGGGGGGCAGAACTCGATTATCCGCAACTGTTGCGTTGACGTCGCCTACAGGCTCGCGAGCCAATCGTCGTCCGATCCCTCATTAATGTCGGCGAATAAGGGCGTGGAAAGATAGCGCTCAGCGGTATCAGCTAGCATGGTTAAAATCACGCTACCTGGCTCGGCTTGTGCTGCAATTTTCAATGCAGCGTTGAGTGTACCGCCCGCTGAGATGCCGACAAATATGCCCTCTTCCTGGCCAAGGCGAATTGCACATTGCATCGATTCATCCTCGTTTACAGGAACGATTTGGTCAGCTATGTCGCGGTCGAGAACGTCCGGGATAAAGTCAGGTGTCCAGCCCTGGATTTTGTGTGGAGACCAATCTCCACCAGATAACAGTGCCGCTTGCTCGGGCTCGGCAGCAATAATCTTCAGGTCGGGGCGCGCTGCTTTTAGGGTTCGACCGGCACCAGACAACGTGCCGCCGGTACCCCAGCCGGTTACCCAGTAGTCGAGTCTGTCGCCCGCGAAGTCGCGCAAGATCTCTGGCCCGGTGGTGCTTGCATGATAGGCCGGGTTTGCCGGGTTCTGGAACTGCCGTGCCAGGAACCAGCCGTGTTGCTCCGCTAACTCTTCGGCCTTGCGGACCATGCCGGTGCCACGTTCTGCCGCGGGGGTCAGGATGACCTTGGCGCCTAAGGCTCGCATGACTTTGCGTCTTTCAATGGAGAAAGTCTCTACCATGGTGGCAACAAATGGGTGCCCGAGTACGGCGCAAACCATTGCTAATGCGATTCCCGTGTTGCCAGACGTGGCTTCAATCACGGTTTGGCCGGGCTGCAACGCACCACTGTCTCGCGCATCTTTAATGATTGCATAAGCGAGGCGGTCCTTTACCGATGCCATGGGGTTAAAGGACTCCACCTTAACGAACATGTCAACATGATCAGGTGCGATGCGATTCAGTCTAACCACGGGTGTATTACCAATAGTCTGTAGGATATTGTCGTATCTCATAAGGGCTCCAAAGAGTTAATGCGTTGGTTCGGTATTTGCATGCAGCGCTTGATGTCCTAGGAGGTTACGCAGATGTGCAAATAACACTGCGGTCACACCGATGACGGTAAGTAGAACTTCCATTTCGCGACCAAAAACATGGCTCACGGCAACCAGCATCAATAGCAATCCTATGCCGCCAAGTAATAGCGTCTTTACGCTACGCAGGCGCCGATAGCCTTGTACCAGAGCGATCACGCTAATCGGTATGGCGATACCGAAAAGTATCCAATGGGTTGTGGTTTCCGTTGCTTCGAGCCAGCGGCTCATGGTTGGTGTTAACAGCACGGCCAGCGGTAGTGCCAGACAATGCACTAAACACAAACCCGACAGCCACATGGCGGCGCGGTCGAGATAGGGTTGTGGCTGTGATTTGGTTGCTGACATGAGCCTGGCAGAATAAAAGGGCGATTAACCTAGCGTTTCGCTATCCTCTAAGCAAGTGGGGACCTGATCTAGCGATATAACCGAGGTGAGCTTTGTCATTATCAGATCGACAACTTTGGGATGCCCGATACCGCCAGGGCGCATACTCAGAACGCCTATGGCCCAGCGCTTACTTACAGCAATGCATGCCGGAAATCTTGGCCCAACAGGCGCCTCAGCGAGCTCTTGATGTTGCCTGCGGACGCGGGCGCAACAGTATTTATGCCGCCCAACAGGGCTTTGTTGTCGATGCAGTAGACGTAGCGGCGGCGGCGCTTGCTCAAGGCGCGCGGCAAGCATTTCATGCGGGAGTAACGGTTAACTGGCGTTGCCAGAACTTACTCGGTGCAAATGCAGGTGGCGTATGGCAGCCACACAACAACTATGGCCTTATTGTAATGTTTCGATTTGTGGCCCCGTCGTTGGTGCCCACGCTGGTCAGTAACTTAGCGCTGGGCGGGCATTTGTTAATTGAGGAACACTTGCAATGGTCGGGGCCGGAGGCTGTGAGTGGACCCAACAATCCGGATTTTCGGGTAGCGCCGCAGTCGCTAAAAGAGGCACTATTGAGTGGCCCACAAGTATTAGACCTTGTGGATGAATTCGAGGGGCTTGTAGAAGAACCAGACGGCAGTCAGGCCGCGCTGTCGCGCATATGGGTGCGACGGCAACGATAGGATCAACCATGCAAGAGCAAATTCCGACAGTAAATTTGGCAGACTTTCTGAACGGAGGTGTCACGGCCATTGACCAGCATGCGCTGGCTGTGGCCTGTGAAGATCATGGCTTTTTCCTCTTGGCGGGACACGGCCAAGACGCACTGGTGAGCAAAGTATTTGCTCAGGCGCAAAGCTTTTTTGGCCAACCAACAGAAGTTAAGCGCAGTGTGTACAGAAACGAAAGTAACCCGCTGGGCTATTACGACCGTGAATTGACCAAACAACGTCGAGATCTTAAGGAAGTATTCGACTTTAAAACCGGCGGGCATATTTCGAAAAATCCGCTGCGACATAGTCGTTGGCCTGCGCAACCGGAGCAATTGCGCCCTGTGCTAACAGACTATTTCAGCACGTTCACTGAGATGTCGGAGCAGGTTATGGCGATGGTGCTGATGGCTTTGGGCCTGCCGGAAGCCGCGGCTCGTAGCACTGTTGCCGACAATTTTGGTCTTAGTCATACCAGTGCCGCGCGGTTGAATTTTTATCCGGCAGATGACCCTGTAGCTGAGCAAGAGCGGGACGGCTTAACACCATTAGGTGATATGGCATTGCATCATCACACCGATCCGGGCGCCATTACTCTGCTCTTGCAAGATGATCAAGGTGGCCTGCAGGCGCAATCCAAGCGTCATGGTTGGGTCGATGTGGCACCAAAGCCGGGCACCATTGTCGTTAACATCGGAGATGTGATGCAGGTATGGAGTAATGACCGCTGCACTGCAGGATGCCATCGGGTATTACCCGTTAAATCGGCAGCCGGCCGTTTCAGTGTGCCATTTTTCTTTCAGCCAAAAGTAGACGCGATGATCGAGCCTTGGGTAGCCGATAGCGAGTTGCCGCGTTATGAAGCATTCTCATGGCAGCAATATATTCGTGGCAGGGTAACCGACAATTTTGCGGACTATGGTGTTGAAGATATCCAAGTTGAGCGTTATCGAGTGGTATCTTGACGATTTATATTGGCCAAGCCGGGGCAGGAATTAGAAAAAATATTCAGGTTCCGGGGCCAAGGTAATCAGCAAGCCGAGCAGTCCCGCGGCAACGCTTGCACAAATCAAAGCGCGTAAAATTTCGGAAGACGAGATGCCTTGCTCCGGGGTGGAGCGTGCGTGCCCGGTAATCATTGGGGCGACGAGATTGTGATTCTTGCGTATTGAATACCAAAGCATTACACACAAATGCGCACTCACGGCGACGATCAGTAAATTAAAATTAAAATTGTGAAAGCTGCCAAGACTGTCTGCAACGGCGCTGCTGACGGCGCTGTTATAGGGTCCACTGAATAAGATATCGTCGGTGATAAAAAGCCCCGATGCTGCTTGGCAGAGCATCAGTAGGATGAGCACAACTGAGGCCCAACCACCGACGGCACTATGTCCTGGTGCTGCGGGCGCGGT
Organism: uncultured Gammaproteobacteria bacterium; assembly: GCA_913050035.1. Lineage (GTDB taxonomy): Bacteria > Pseudomonadota > Gammaproteobacteria > Pseudomonadales > Azotimanducaceae > UBA4421. Next base: position 7,792 of record CAJXAC010000051.1, read on the forward strand.
CTTTTTAACTAACTGACCTAGACCCGCCAACAGCGCACGAGGCCCGCGAATAAAGTTCCTGAAACGTGCATGGTGGGTGCCGAAAATGCCCCATATGAGCCTGAATGCGACTAAACCAAGAACACTGTAGCCGCTGTACAAGTGCGCGTCTGCCCACTCGATACCCGCTTCAGCCGTTATCCAGGAAGTAACAAATGCGATCGCTAGGCCCCAGTGAAAAAGACGCAGGGGCAAGTCCCAGACCAGCACCCGCTGACCTGGATGTGGGTTACTTTTTGCGGTATTCCTCATGGCAACCTTTGCACGCTGAGCCCATGCCACCCACGGCTTTCAGGAAAGCACCTTGTCCCTCGTTGGCTGCTGCCGCTAAGGCCAGAGCGCGCTCGGTTGCGGTTGTTGCCTTGCTATTAAAGTCGGCCATATCTTCCCAAATACCGTCTAATCCGTCTGACGCCACATCGCTGCTTCGAGTATCGAAGGCAAAGACATCGGGAATCATGGGCGACAGTTGGGCGATTTTGTTGGCGTTGGCGCTAACTAAATCTGCATCGAAAGGCACTTGACCCTTAGCCATGCCAACAATGGGGCCGAAGTAGTGGCCCACCACTTTTAACAGCCCTTGGCGGGTTTCGACCGCTTTCTGAGCACGCTCGTCAGCGTTGGCGGTTGTAGTGCATAAGCTAACCATTAATAGCGTTGCCAAAGTCGTCAGATTGCGATAGTTCATAGCGGCTTCCTTTGTTTTGTACGTTGATCTTAACTCGGTTCTCTAGCGAACACGACACAGCCGGCTGCGCCAAACATGCCACCGACACCGAGGCAGAGAGAAATATTTACATTGTCGACTTGAGCGGCTGCAGTGCCGCGAACTTGGCGCACACTCTCCTGCATTGCGTACATGCCGTACATGCCGGAATGCATATAAGACAACCCGCCGCCGTTGGTGTTCATTGGCAAGCTGCCGCCAGGCGCGGTGTTTTGTTCCCAAATGAAGTCAGGCGCTTCGCCGCGTTTACAAAACCCTAGATCCTCAAGGCCGTAAATGGGCAGGTGGGCAAATGCATCGTAGACCATTAAATGATCTACATCGTCGTGGTTGATTTTTGCGTCAGTCATTGCCGCCGGCCCAGCCACCGCAAAGGCTCTGGAGGAGGTGAGATCTTGCATTTGGCTAACCATTGGGGTTTCTACGCTTTCCCCAGTGCCTCTGATATAGACCGGAGGTTGGGGGAAATCGTTAGCACGCTCTGCGCGTGTCAGTATTAACGCGCCACCGCCATCGGTTACTAAACAACATTCTAGAAGATGGAAGGGGTAGGCGATCATTTTTGATGCCAGCACGTCGTCCACAGTGATCGGGTCCTGAAAGCTCGCACGCGGATTCATACTTGCCCACTGCCGTTGGACCACAGCGACCATGGCTAACTGCTCATGACTCATAGCGTAGTCTTTCATGTAACGCAGCACTGGCAGGGTAAATAAGGTGGGTGGACCCATGGGGCCGAAGGGCATTTCAAATTGACCACTCAAGGACGCAGGCGCGCGCGCAAAGCCCTCGCGGCCAACGCCCGAACGACCACTTTCGCCGTGAGTAATGAGCACAGTTGAGCACTGGCCGGTAGTCAGCGCTGCTACCGCATGCCGCACATGCAACATAAATGAGCAACCACCCACAGCAGTACCGTCGACCCATGTAGGGGTTATTCCCAAGTAATGCGCTAGATCTGTGGGGCGGCTGCCGGCAGTGGCGATACCGTCAATATCCTTGGCGCTTAGTCCGGCATCAGCCATGGCATTGAGTGCTGCATCGGCATGTAGTTGGATCTGACTTAAGTCGGGAATTTTACCGAGTTGAGTGGTTTCAGCAGCACCTACTACCGCCACCCCGGTCATAAAGATGCTCCTACGGGGGTAAATAAGGGCAAATGAATATCGGCTCCCGTGTCCTCAAAAGTCACTTGCAACGGCATATCCAGCTGTAACGCCTCCGGGGTTTGTTCGCATCCAACGATATTCGACATCATTCGAGGCCCCTCCTCTAACGCTACTAACGCGATTGCATAAGGCCCCGTAAACGCTTTATGCGGACGATGACTGATGACATAGCTCTCCAGTGTGGCGCGTCCACTGGCAACCACAACCTGCACATTGCGACTGCTGCATTCTGGACAAAATGGACGGGGTGGAAAGTAGACGTGTTGGCAGTCATTGCACTGTTGTAAGCGTAATTCACCGGCGCGGGTGCCATCCCAAAAATGCTTGGTTTCTGGCGTCGGCACCGGCAACGGGCGAAGAGATTCGGTCATGTTGTGCTCCCTGCGTAAACTTTTAGTATGTCGGATCAGATGCAGATGACCAAGCGCCAGCGGCTTGCTATGGTCAAAGGCAGGCCAAAAAGGAGAGAAGCGAGCATGCGCGTACATGGCAGTTGCCACTGTGAGCACATCACATTTATCAGCGAGGCTGAGCCGGCGCGTACAGTGATATGTCATTGCCGAGATTGCCAAGTGATGTCTGGTGGTCCTTATCGCAGCATCGTGCCGTCTGACGAAGATGCATTCCAGTTGCTCAGCGGTGAACTGACGATCTATAACAAGGTTGGTGACAGCGGTAATGCGCGGGAATTGGCATTTTGTAACCGCTGTGGTTCACACATTTACGCGACCTCCAAGGCGAACCCCGAAATTGCTGTTGCCCGCTCTTTTGGGTTGCGCACCGGAGTCCTTGCAGAAGCTGCTGAATTTGTACCAACGTTTCAGGTCTGGTGCGATTCGCGTTTACCCTGGGTCGATGAATTTAGCGCGCTTCCGGGTAAGCCGAAGCAATAAATAATGACGATTTTATATAGCTTTCGTCGCTGTCCTTATGCCATGCGTGCGCGCATGGCGTTGGCCTGGAGTGGCATTGCCGTGGAGTTACGTGAGGTGCGATTGCGCGACAAACCGCCGTCAATGATTGCGCTATCGCCAAAGGCAACTGTGCCGGTCTTGGTCTCTGAGCAAGACGGCGTGCTCGACGAAAGCTTAGACATTATGTTGTGGGCACTGCTTCGTCATGCTCCCCATAGTTGCGCCTTGGGCGGTGGTGTTGACCATCAGCGTGTGCTCATCGAACAGTTCGATGCACAGTTCAAACCGCTGTTAGATCAATATAAATACAATGGCGCAGACAGTGATCAGCCGGCGGCGTATTACCGAGACCAATGCGCTGATTGGCTGCAGCGCTTGGATACTATGTTAGCGCAGCAGTCCTATCTATTAGGGTCAGAGCCCCAGTTATTGGACATCGCGTTGCTGCCGTTTATTCGTCAGTTCGCGCACGTTGACCGCGACTGGTTTACGAGCACGGCTTATGAAAATTTACAGCGCTGGCTCGATGAATGGCTGGAACACGAATTGTTTACATCTATGATGGGTAAATATGCGCCGTGGCAAGAGCATACCGAGGGGGTTGCTTGGTCACCGCAATTGTCCTGTGGGACTAACTGAGGGAGAGAAAGATGCAACAGTGGATTATCGGAATTGTGAGCGTGGTCGCCGTGCTGCTGCTGGCTTGGGGGGTGTCTATAGCGGGCGCTGATCAAGGCAAACAATACGCAGATGTGGCGGTATTTGTGTGGTGCGGCATTTTCGCATTTGGCGTGCAGTGGCTATTGTTTATTCATGCATGGTTAGCGCATACAGAAAAATTTTTCGACCTCGCGGGCAGTCTGACCTACATCACGGTATTTGTTGCCGCAGTGACATTAAGTTCGGCCTACGATCCCCGGTCACTGATCATCGCGGCGGTCATTATCGTCTGGGCGTTACGCCTCGGTCCGTTCCTTTACTTCCGCATAAAAAATGCTGGCGGCGATCGTCGCTTTCATTCCATTCGCAACTCGTTCCCAACTTTCTTTATGACATGGACCTTGCAAGGGGCCTGGGTCTACCTAACCAGCTGTGCAGCTCTGGCGGCTGTAACCTCCTCAAATACAGCCGCCTTAGATGGGATGTTCTTTGTGGGTCTTGGTATTTGGGCCTTTGGATTTTTAGTGGAGGTTGTCGCCGACCGACAAAAGACCGCATTTCGCGCTGATCCGGAAAACGCTCGGCGCTTTATCAGCAGTGGCCTGTGGGCGTGGTCCCGGCACCCGAATTACTTCGGCGAAATCGTTTTGTGGGCAGGCGTCGCAGTAATGGCCTATCCGGCATTGGCGGGCTGGCAAATATTGACCCTATTCGCACCGTTATGGGTGTTGTTGCAGATGACGGCTATCAGTGGCACGCGCATGCTTGAGGCCCGGGCCAATAAAGCTTGGGGCGACGATCCCGACTATCAGGCGTATAAAAAGAGCACGCCGCTTTTGATGTTATGGCCGCCGCGTAAGCCGGCAGCATAATGCTATAGGCTCGGTGGCCAATCGGCGGCTGGCTTAATTGCCAGTGTCGCCATGGATGTGGACATATAGCTATTGAGGGGCGTGTCCTCATCGCTCCATTGGTCTTCGTAGAAGCCGGCAATCACCAGCCCTGCGGCGAGCTGGCCGCCAATTTGAGCGTCAAAGCTGTGACCAAACTCTAATGCTTGTTGCTCTGCCATGCGTTGCTTCAAGACCTCTGGGTCCACATGGGTTAGATCGGCGTAGGGTAGTTTGAACTTAACTTCTAACGGGCCTCCTTCGTCGATATCCCAATGGTCGAATAGAAAAAAGTCCGGATTCATAAAGCCACTGAGCAGGCGCCCGCCGGGTCGCAGTAACCGTGCGCAGTGCTGCCAGACTGGCAGAATATCGGCGGCGAATATGTTGGATACCGGATGAACGATCACATCGAAGCTTGCGTCATTGAATACAGACAAATCTGCCATATCTCCTTGTAGGCACTGAATAGACAAATTGTCCCGAGCCGCCACGTCAGTGTCTTTGCGCAGTTGCTCTGGGGACTGATCAAAGCTTGTCACCACGGCGCCAGCAGCGGCTAAAATTGGCGCCTGTTGGCCGCCACCGGAGGCCAGACAGAGTAGGTCTTTATCTTTCAGGTCGCCGAACCAAGATTTGGGTACCGACTTGGTGGGCGTCAAAATAATCTGCCAATCACCGGCCCGCGCAGCATTCACCGCATCGGTGGTCACTGGCTGTACCCAGGGGCTTTGCCCGGCGGCAGACTGCTGATCCCAGCTGAGTTGGTTGTGCCGGTTAACATCGGTCATGGTATTTCTGTCCTGGTCTCTGAATCATTTAAATTAGCAGTTGGCAGCTTGTGCACCTGCTGCAGAAAAATAGCGAGTGCAACAACGGTCAACAGCGCGGCGACTATAAAGGCACTGCCGGGCAAATAAACCGGTGTGTCGTCGGAGGTAAAGAAGGCAAAGGTTTGGGTCATCAGCAATGGGCCGATAATGGATGCCAAACTCATGGCGCTGGCCATGATGCCCTGTAGCTCACCCTGTTCGTTTTGTGGCAGTTGGTTAGACATGATGCTGGTAATTGCTGGCCCGGAAAGTCCGGCAAATGCGGATACCAAAAACCATAAATAGACGCTCATAGTTGAGGCGGCGAAGGCGATGCCCAAATAAGCGGTAGCGGCGCAAAATAGCCCGAAAGCCGCACAGCGCACGGCGCCGAATTTTGGAATCACCACCCGAATGAGTCCCCCTTGCACGATTGCCGCGAGTAGACCGACAAAGCCCATAGATAATCCTACTTCGATGGGTGTCCAGCGGAATTTTTCGATGGCATAGAAGTTCCAGTTAGCGGGATAGACATGATGACCGATGTTGAAAATGAACATCCCAATAATTAACCCAAGCAGAATTGGATAACGCTTAATTTGTCGGAGTGCGCCGAGAGGGTTGGCGCGCCTGAGTTCGAATGCTCTGCGATGGTTTTCGCTGAGGGTTTCGCTGAGAAAGAAAAAACCGTAAGCCGTATTAATAAAAGCCAGCGCTGCTGCGACGAAAAATGGCGCGCGTAGGTCCCACGCTCCGATAATGCCGCCAATCGTTGGGCCAAAAATAAAGCCTAATCCGAAGGCTAAGCCGAGTAGACCAAAATTTTGTGCGCGCTGTTCGGGTGGGCTGACGTCCGCAATTAACGCGCTGGCGGTGGCATAAGTCGCGCCGGTTACACCGGTTAGGAAGCGGCCGATAAATAAGACCCACAGTGCTGTTGCAAATCCGGCAATGAGATAACTCACACCATAAAAAAATAGGGACAGCATCAATACCGGTCGGCGGCCATAGCGATCACTTAAACTTCCTAGTAGCGGTGCGAATATGAAATTAGTGACGGCGAAGCTGACCATCAGATAGCCGCTTATAGCGGAGGCTGCAGATAAATCGATCCCCGCCAATTGGGTCAGATATTCGGGCATGATCGGTACAATGATGCCGAAGCCGATGGTATCTAGGAAAACGGTAACGGTGACAAATGTCAGGGCGTGTTTACGCTGCATGGTAAGCGTCGCCAATCGCATTTGATTTGACTGTTTGACACAAAAACAAAGCTTTAGCTCTTCGCATCAATGACTTTCGCGTGATCTTCCACCGAGGGCGGTGCCATAAGCCGTTGTTGTTGTGCGGTCACGTCGGGATAGTCATTCAGATCATAGCCCTGTTTTGCCCAACTTGAATGGGGCGGGCTGTATTTGAACAGTAAGACCCGGCGTTCATCGCTGCCCTGCCAAGCTCGGGTGCCATGCATCAGAGCTTCAGTAAATAAAATCACATCGCCAGCTTTTACTGTCGGTTGGCGCACATATTCTGGGATCACTTCTTGAGACTGAGCATCCGTGGGCAGTAAATTTATGAAGTTTGTTTTGTGACTGCCGGGTACGCATACGAAGCCACCGTCGCCAGGCTTGGCGTCAGTTAGTGCCCATGTTGCAACCATTAAGCCGTTGCGCATGACACCGTCGTTATAGTGGTACCAATGGTCACTTTCATAACGCATGGGTCCACCGTGAATAGGCTGGGAGGGTGCACCGTTTTGCATATAGATGGCGTAGTCGTGGTCCAAACGCACTCTTGGGCCGATCAACTCAGTCAGATACGGCAACACTTTTGGGTGGTCCATAAGATTGCGGAAGTCGTTACCCCATAAGCTCACCTGGGCGGTTCGACGAAAAGCTCCGTCTTGAGGCTGTCGGGGCCACGCAGTATCACTCAGTTCGGACAATTGAGCGCATTCTGTAAGTGAGAGCACCCCGGGGATAATCAAATAGCCTTCCAGATCAAAGCGGAATTTTTCTTCGTCACTGAGCATCGGACTACCGTTAATGAAAGAGCGTTAAACACTATAGCAGCGGCGCTGAGTTTGCTAAGTTTTAGTCTGCGAACTGAATTGTTATTGACGAGCAACGTGGAGGCCCATGGACAGACTACTTGATCGAGATTGGTCGCAGCCTATGCGATACCCAGATCCGGCTATAGAAATTTTGGACGATCGGTTTGCCGGTTGCTTGGCTGGGAATGCGGCGCTCGAGCGTTTGTGGGTAGGCGGGCGCTGGAACGAGGGCCCCGTTTGGTTTGGCGACAGTAATACTCTGCTCTGGAGTGATATACCCAATAATCGGATGTTGTGTTGGCAGGCCGGCACGGGCTTGGTGGCAGAATTCAGGAATCCCTCCAACTACGCGAACGGCAATACGCGTGATCGTCAGGGTCGATTAGTCACCTGCGAACATGGCGCAAGGCGGGTCACCCGTACCGAATATGACGGCTCGCTGACCGTATTATTAGACCGATATGACGGCAAGCGACTGAACGCGCCCAACGATGTGGTGGTACACCCAGACGGCGGTATTTGGTTTACCGATCCGGGGTACGGTTCCTTAGGCCACTACGAAGGTCACAAGGGAGAGCTTGAATTGCCCACCCGGGTTTATCGGATTGATCCTCATAGCGGTGACGCCAGTGTCATGGACGAGTCTTTGGAAAAGCCCAATGGATTGGCGTTTTCTCCGGATTACAGCACCCTGTATGTCAGCGACACCGGGGCCTCGCACAAACCGGGGCATCCCCGCCAAATCCACCAGTTCGAGGTGCAGGGGGGATCAGCCCTCAGCGCCGGATCTGTTTTTTGTGATCTGGGTGATGCGATGCCCGACGGTTTTCGAGTAGATGAGTTGGGTAATGTTTGGAGCAGTGCCGGATGGGCGGGTCCCGAACAGGATGGAGTGCAAATCTTCGCGCCGGACGGCGATAAAATTGGCGCCATTCATCTGCCAGAAGGTGTGTCGAACCTGTGTTTTGGTGGACTTAAACGTAACCGCTTATTCATGACCGGTGGGCAGTCGATCTACAGCCTTTATGTCGAGGTGCAGGGTATGCCCTACATGTAAAAGCAAACCCACAGCGCGATGCTTGACGTCAGTCGACAATCGCAACGCAGCGTGTCCAACCTGCCGAAGCAGCTGTGATCTTGACTGGAAAACACGCTACCGTAAAACCGTGATCGGGTAGCGCTTCAAGATTGTGCAGCTTCTCCATTTGCCAATAAGGAATCTCGCGGCCGGCTTTATGGCCCTCCCAGATCATTGCTGGATCGGGATTTTCAGCCCAACGTTTAGCCGTATGATTAAACGGTGCATCCCATGACCAGCCATCGGTGCCGACTACTCGCACGCCACGCTCGGTGAGATACATAGTCGCTTCCCGGCCCATACCGCAGCCAGCATCGACATAGCCGGGCTGGCCGAAGACAGAGCCTGCACGGGTATTGACCAAGACGATATCCAGTGGCTGCAGTTCGTGTCCAATACGTTGCAATTCTGCCTCAATCTCAGCCGCGCCTATTAAATAGCCATCCTCAAAGTGGCGAAAGTCGAGCTTTACGCCCGGTTTAAAGCAGTACTCTAACGGCGTTTCGTCGATGCTCGGTGCGCGGGTCTTGCCGTAGTCAGTAGTGGAATGGAAATGCCAGGGCGCATCCATATGGGTGCCGTTGTGGGTCGACAAGGTAATAGTTTCTACTGCCCAGCCCTCACCGTCGGGCAAGTCGCTGGCCTGTAATCCTGGGAAAAAGTGCGCCAGCCCGTTGGCGGTTTCCGCATGATTTTGGTATTTCACCTTGGGGCTTCCACCCGGATGGTCCGAATGTTCGTTGTTGTCGATAGCGACGGACAGATCGATGAACTGTGACATAACTTCCCCTCGTTGTGCGTTAGCTCGGTTGCTGGTGCTGACGTAGCGCCGGCAGAAAAAACTCTTCTACTAGCAGTTGGTGCTGATGCGCTTGATGACACCATAAAACAGCTCGCCCCGGAAGATCTGTGGGTGCCTGCAAATGTATAGTCCGGGTCGCGCGCTGCCATAAAGGATCTGTAAACAACAGTTCCGCCAAAGGTCGTTCACCCAGGCCCTGCATGAGTGCAACGACCGGGCTGTCGGCAGCGACCATGGATCGTGCGATAAGGCGCGGCACTTCCGCTACGGACAGTTCAATGTGCCGGATATAGATATCCCCCGCCGCGCATAGCTCGTCTTGTTCCCAGCTGTTTACCGAGCCGATGCCCTCCTCAAGTAGCCTGACACTGGCTTGCCCGCGACAATGATGAGCCACTGCAGCGGTCATTGATTCTGTTAGTTCCGACCAGGGGCGAAGATTGGCGTCTGGTTCTTGGGCTGTAGGTTGGGCCATTGCCATAAGTTCAACAAAGCGGGGCATTGCGTTAGCTTGGGTGTTCATTCTTGATCGAGCGCACGCAGGGCCACACGGCGAAAGTCGATTGGGTGGGATTCACTCTGCAGGGCGATAAAGCCTTGGTTGAGTGTGCGCTGTGAATTTGTTGTTGCGCTCACTAGATCAGCAGAGAGCTGCGGGCTCCTGTAAGTCATTACGATTTCGTTGTTGATGCGATGTTCGAATGCCTCATTTCCGTTTACCACAATACGCATCTGCACCCATTGATCACCATCAAATGTCGCACTGGAGGAATAGCTACAGTGTTGCTTTGCCAGGTTGTCCCCTAACACGATGTCGGTGCCGGGTGTGCACACATTGCCTGTTGGGCGACGTTTGTTATCGCTAAGGCCACCCAAGAATTGGGCTTCGATGGAAATTGGAAAGTCCTGGTCGAGTGCCATCGTGGTCGGGTTTTGGGCATGCAACATCACCCCACTATTGCGCTGAGCCCAAGCCGGACCATCAGGAACCTGGTTTCCGACAAAGCGGTACTCGATCAACAATTCGTAGCGACTAAAGGGCTGCCTAAAGAAAATATGACCGAATTGATTAGCAAAACTTGCATAGTTGTCATAGCGGACCTTCAAAAGTCCGTCTTCGACTCTGAAGGTCTGATACTTGTCCTGACCAACCGGTTGACCAGTGATCTTCACCGTCCAGGCATCAAGGTCCTTGCCGTTAAAAAGCTCCTGCCATGCTGCCGCGGTTCGATGGTTATCGGCAAAGGCGACGGACGTCGCTGTAATTCCACAACAAATGCTCAGGAATGCCCGTAACAAAACTAAAGTAGTGTTCATGGTTGCCGCTAGCTTGGCTTGTTCGACGAAGGCGCAGCCACGACCGCGCCGTCGTTGACTAAGGTTTCGATTTCCTGATTGGTCATACCCAGTTCACCAAGAATCTGCCGCGAGTGTTCACCTTGGGCCGGAGCCCGGATCGGGCCAACCTTGGGCAAGTGTTCCACGTTTATCGGGTGATTAATGATCATTGGCACATCGATACTTTTATCCTCAGGAGGTGCCGCCATGTTGTTTGCAAGAACCTGGGGATCGGCGGTCAGCTCTTCAATTACGGCGATGCGGTTAACGGGTAGATTAAAGCCCGCAAAGACCGCTAGCCACTCATCTGATGCTTTAGAGCTAATGCGGGTTTGTAATTCGTCGCCCAAGGCTTGGCGATGAGTCCACATATCCTCGAGATTTCCAAACCGGGGATCCGCGAGCAAATCTATGGCGTCTAATGCCGCCAGTAACAGCGACAGCATTTCCTCATCGCGGATCATATTAAACTGCAGCCAGCGCCCGTCGCTGGCCTGGTAGGGCCGTAGCATTGCTGGATCAACCAGATTGTCATGGCGATATTCTGCTATATCGCCGCCTGCCAAAGCGCCTTGGGCGACCCCTGCTGCGGACCATAGCCCGTTGGCCAACAGCGATGTATGTACTAAGCCACCCTCCCCTGTGCGCTCACGATGCAGTAGCGCAGTGACGATCGACGCATACAACGCCACCCCCGTTGGATGATCGCCCATCCCAGGAAGCCCCTGTGTGGGAGGTGTGCCCGGTGCGCGCATCAGATCCATCAGCCCGCTGCGAGCCCAATATGCCAGCTGATCGAAGCCTTTGCGCTCGCGCTCCGGTCCAGCTTCGCCGTAAGCTGTTAGCGAGGCATAAATCATAGATTTATTGAGTGGGGCTAAATCAGCGTAATTGAGACCGAGACTGTCTCTAACGCTGGCGGGGTGATTGGTAATAAAGACATCGCACTCGGCGACCAAGCGACGCAGTACAGCCATACCGTCAGGATGTTTAAGGTCCAAACAAAGTCCGCGTTTGTTGCGACCGTCGAGTTGCCAAAACCAGTCATTGCCGGCTTCGGGCGTTGTCGCGACATGGGACAACATGCGTAGCATATCGCCGTCGCCGGGCTGCTCAATTTTTATAACATCGGCACCGAAGTCGCCAAGCATCATGGCTGCTGTGGGCGCAGCGATTACGGTCGCGCAGTCGATGACTTTAAGTCCGGAGAAAATATGTGTCATAGGGTGCAGGATAGCGTAACCGAGGAGCGCGTAACAAAGTTTCACTTTGGGAATTGGTCCGATAAGTAATCCGACTAGCACCGCCCTGCGGAAGTGGAAACTGTTAAGCTGCGGTCAATGTCGATTGCCATTGCTATATCTTTGGAATACCTAGTTCGCGAGTTGGGGGATCCCCAGACTCGAATATACGAGCGACTGTATCGCCAGCACCCAGAAGTGCAGGCGCTGTTTGTGCTGGATGCAGATGGCGGGGTGCGAGGTTCTATGCTCCAAACGACCCTCGAGACCATCCTCGACTACTCAGCGAAGGGTCGTTTAGACCACGTTAGTCTGGGCGCTTGGCGTTCTCATCACCTTGCCTATGAGGTGGATGCAGAATTATTTACGCGTTTTTTTATCATCATTCGCGATTGCGCCAAAGACGCGCTGGGCGGTGATTGGAGCACGGAAATGGAGTCTGCCTGGCAAGATTTATTGGTACAGGTGCGGGCTTCAGAGGCGGCTTAGCACCGTTAATTTAAGATAAACAAAAGTCGCTGCAGCAAATAAAAGGGAGTAGAGTCAGAGGTCGTCTGGAGTTGGGGGGCTTCAATGATGTACCGATCTTGCGCTGTAATCCTGGTGATTTTGACTGGTCTGGTCGCAGTCTATTCCCACGCAAACGCGCCGTTGGGCGCTCAGGTCACGGTGTCTACCGGGGTGCTCTCGGGCATTCGCTCGTCCGATGGCTTAAAGCAGTTTTTTCATATTCCCTACGCTAAACCGCCCTTGGGTGAGCTGCGCTGGCGGCCACCTCAGCCTGCAGAGCCGTGGACGGGTGTTCGCGATGCCAGTAAGGCAGGGCCGGCATGCATGCAAGTGCCCGCCCAAGAAGGTGAATTTTTTGGTGAGGCGCTTGATGAGGGCATGGACGAAGACTGTCTGCACCTGAATATTTGGAGTCGGGCCGAAACGCCCAATGAAAAATTACCTGTCATGGTTTGGATACATGGAGGTGCCCTGATTACTGGCGAGGGCGCTGCTTATCCGGGCGTTGAGTTGACCAAAAAAGGCGTAGTCCTTGTCACCATAAATTATCGGCTTGGATTATTCGGGTATCTGGCGCACAAAGAACTAAGCGCACAGCACCCCAAGGGTGTTTCCGGTAACCAAGGTGTGCGCGATCAGATTCAAGCGCTGACTTGGGTCCGCGATAACATCAGTGCATTTGGCGGCGATCCAGATAACGTAACGATATTTGGCGAATCTGCAGGTTCATGGAGCGTGTCCTTACTGCAGGCGAGCCCTTTGGCTAAGGGTCTTTTTCACAAAGCCATAGGCCAAAGTGGAGGGCTGTTCAGGCCCCTGTGGCTGCGCGATAAAGCCCAATCATTTGCGCCAGCAGCGGAAACTTTTGGTGCGCAGGTCGCGGCATCGATTGCGGGCAACAATGGCGATGCCTCAATTGCTGCGCTGCGAAAAGTCCCTGCAAATCAGATTATTGCTGCTGTTCAGGCAGATCCATCGTTAAACAATTTTGAAGCGATGCCGATTGTCGATGGTGAAGTGATTCCGCAAGAGCTGGAGCAGATCTTTGCCAGCGGTAAACAGGCCGACGTGCCGGTACTGATCGGCTCTAACGCCGACGAGTCGACAGTTTTTATGCCCTATTTTGAGCCACTGTATGGTAAAGATGAGCCGGGTTTCGATAGGTATTTAAGCCTGCAGGTTCCAGAAGTTAGGGATCAGGTCGCGACAGCTTATCCAACGTCTGCCTTTGGGGATTTAGGTGAACGTTGGGCGGCCCTCGATACGGATGTGAACTTCACCTATCCCATGAGAGTCTGGGCGCGACATATGCAGACCGTAAAAAGCCCGGCCTATTTGTATTTCTTTACGTGGCATCCGCCTATCGCACAGCGCGACAGTTATAAATCCTTTCATGCCGCGGAAATCGGTTACGTATTTGGTGACTTAACGTTGTTTGGTGCTCAACCCGTCGCCGCGGACTTCCGTTTTTCGAATGTAATGATGAATATTTGGACCACCTTTGCCAAAACTGGCGACCCCAATGTCGCGGAATTACCGCAATGGCAAGCATTCACTGCAGAGGGTGAGGATTATATGGAGTTGGGTCCTAGGCTCAGTGCGGGTAGTAAATTACGCATGTCGCAGATGCGTTTAGTAGAACAAGCGTGGGCTGCCCGGCGGGCCGCCGCGCGTCAAGCGGAAGTTAAGAATTAACTAACACGTTTATTATTTTTAAGAGGGGACGGATAGATGGGTAAGTTATTTGCGTTGGTTATGGCGGCTTTGATGGCTGTTCCCATTGCCTATGGGGAAGAAAGTGCCGATGGTGCGAATCGGTTTATTGAAGAGGTCGTGGTGGTAGCACGGAAGCGTGAAGAGACCGCACAGTCGGTACCGAT
>CAJXAC010000052.1 GCA_913050035.1 uncultured Gammaproteobacteria bacterium
GCTCTAAATGATAGTGCACATGATAGGGCGCAATAAAAGCTCGCTCTAACCAATTAGCTTTAGTGGTACGAGTATTACGCAGACGATCATTATTATCGGGCACGACTGCGTGTTCGCCAATATTACGAATGCGCACCACCAACCGATACCAAGTCAGCGAAGGCAGCAGCCAAAGCAAAAAGTACAGATACCAAACTCCGGCCGCAGAAAAACCGGCAAGAAACCCCAGATTGATCATGATATTGGGGCCCAACCGGCTCCAGCCATTGGCAAGCCGCACCGTCCACGTATCACCAGCAAACGCACTGGAGAACAAACGTGCGTATTGTTTGACGCCGGTTTGGCCGCTGATATCGCGCCACATTTTGCGCCTCAGCGAGCGTTTACTAACAGGAAAGGGGGCTGAGAGCGGCAAATCCGGGTCATTCTCCTGCTGGGTATTCACATGATGTTGCACATGATATTTGCGGTAGGCATCGATAGAAGAATCCGTATGCGGCCGGTTCAACAACCATTGCGCAGCCCAGTCATTTAGTTTGCGATTGTTGAACAGGGACACATGGGCAGCGTCGTGGGTCAGCACAAACAAGCCGAGTTGCCGTGTGCCAACGATCATAACCCCAAGCAATATGGTCAAAGGATTGGTCCAGAGAGCTACAGCTACCCAAGTCGCCAAAATTACCATCCAGCAGTGCGCGATAGACGCCGCACCACGCCAGTCAGAGACTTTACGTAGTTGGGCTATTTCTATAGCAGAAAAAAAATCGCTGGGACGTTGCAGTTCACTCATACATTGATTTTACCCCCGATTATTGCTGCCGCAACCCAGTTAAACGCCTAAAAATTGCGGCATTTGCAGTTATTCCAGCCACTCCGACCTCGGCACAAACCGGTGGCTGCAACATAAGTTCAGCCAACGCAACAAGAATCAAAGCCAGTGAGACGCTATACTTAGGGGTTATGAATTTAAAAAATAATAACGACACACAGCAAATCAGGTACCCCATTGAGCAACAGCCGGCCCCGGGCGAGACCCTAGAGATAGCGTCTGGAGTGCGCTGGCTGTCTATGCCGATGCCAGGCTCATTGGGATTCATTAACTTATACCTGCTCCGTGACCACCACGGTTGGTGGATCGTCGACACGGGCCTGAGTAATGAGCAAACAGCAGCACTTTGGCAGCGCGTGTTCGCAGACGAGCTAGCGGGCGAGCCGGTTGTCGGGGTGATCTGCACCCATATGCATCCGGATCATATCGGTCAAGCACGTATGATTACCGAACACTTTCAGTGCCCACTGTATATGACACGCGGCGAGTACTACCAAGCTCGCACCTTTGCTAACGGCGGCAGCGAAAGCCATTCCAGCTGGATTGGTCAACGCTTCTATCAGCGCGCAGGCATGCCGGCGGATTATCTAGAAGAAATCGGCAAGATGTGGTCGCAACGTGCCAGCGAAGGTATGTCTATGCCCATGTTGCCTGGTGGTTACGAACGCTTGGTTGATGGTCAGGTCTTAAGCATTGGCGACAATGACTGGCGCGTGGTGGTTGGCTCTGGGCACTCCCCAGAACACGCGTGCCTATACTGTGCCCAACTAAAGGTGCTTATATCCGGCGATCAGATCTTGCCTATCATCACGTCCAACGTCAGCGTCCATCCATCAGAGCCCAATGCAAATCCGCTGAAGGATTGGATGGAATCTCATGATCACCTGCTGGAAGTGATTCCAGACGATACATTTGTGCTACCGGCCCATAACTTACCCTTTTATGGCGTGCGGGCACGGTTACGCGACCTCATCTCGCATCATGACGACCGTATGTTGGCCATTGAAGAGGCCTGCGCAGAGCCCCAAGTCGCGAAAGATCTGTTGCCAGTATTGTTTAACAGGAAACTCGACCCGCGCCAGACGATGATGGCCTTGGGCGAGGCGATTGCCCACGTGCACTTGTTGATTCATCGCAATAGACTCGAGCGTATTGCCGGCGAAGACGGCATCGATCGTTTCCGAGCGATTGACCCCAGTCTAGCCAGACGCACCCATCCAGACGGCCACGAAGCACCGGACGAAGCGCCAACTTACGTATAACTAGGAATCCATGAGCCAGCCACCGCAACCTGATCTGCGCCAACGCATCGCCGGGTTTTCCTTTCGAGTATTGCGTTGGAGTCGGGACAAGCTGCCACCGGGTGTGCGCAGCATCTTGGGCTTGCTGTTTATGGTCGGCGGGGTCTTTGGGTTTCTACCTATCCTGGGTTTTTGGATGCTGCCGCTAGGTGCCGCATTAATCGCACTAGACCTGCCCTTTACCCGTAAGAAAATAGAGATCTGGATGGAGGCTCTGCAAAAGCAGGCCGGATAGCGCGTTGCTTAGGCATATTTCCTCACTCTCTCGTTCGCTTGCAACAACCGTTGTAGCCGCATCAAGCCGCTGCTGCTTGCCTTCCCCCAAGCAAACCGGCAAAGTTTTAGCGTAACTGGCGGCGACGAAGCCAACTGTATAAAGGGGAGAAGATATGAGCGAACTGGCATTTTTATCGGCTACTGAATTGGCCGCCAAAGTTGCTGCGAAGGAAATTTCTGCGGTAGAGCTGCTACAGATGTACCTGCAGCGAGTCGACACTTATAACCCCAATTTAAATGCGCTGTGTGTCGACATTCGCGACCAAGCCATGGCCGACGCTGAAGCTGCTGATGCCGCATTGGCTCAGGGACAGTCCCTGGGGGCATTTCACGGCGTGCCAATGACCGTTAAAGAGTCCTATAACGTTGCCGGCACAGCCACCACCTGGGGCAATCCAGACTGGCGCGACAATGTCACTGCAGAGGACGCCGAGTGCGTAAAGAAACTGAAAGGCGCGGGGGTCAATGTTTTTGGCAAAACAAATGTGCCCCTGTCGTTAGCAGACTTTCAGAGCTATAACGAAATCTATGGCACCACCAACAATCCTTACGATCATAGTCGCATTCCCGGCGGTTCATCTGGCGGTTCTGCAGCAGCGCTGGCGGCCGGACTAACCGGTCTGGAGATTGGCTCAGATATTGGCGGCTCTATTCGTAATCCGGCACATTTCTGTGGTGTCTTCGGCCATAAACCCACCCATGATCTACTTTGGATGCGCGGTCACTCTGCGCCTGGCGACATGCGCTCCACCCCTGATATTTCGGTAATTGGACCATTGGCACGCTCGGCGGATGACCTGTATTCGGCGATCAAGATAATGGCCGGCCCTGATGAAATTATGTCTCGGGGCTATCAGCTAAACTTGCCTGAACTTGGCGATCGGCCCCTGTCAGAGCTCAAAGTTGGCGTTTGGAAAAACGACGAAGCTGCCCCGGTTGCCCAAGAAGTGGAGGCGCGTGTCGATCTTGTGGCCGCAGCATTGCGCGATGCGGGCGCGCAAATCACCGAGGATGCCAAACCTGAATTTAGCGCCGACCATAGTAACGAGGTTTATCAGCGCCTCCTGCATGCAACCATGGCATCAAGAATGCCACTGGAAAATTACGAAAGTCTTAAAGCCTATGTGGCCAACGAACTTGATCCAGAGGACAACAGCAGCACTGCGCAAACACTGCGGGCCCAAGTGGCAAGCTTCAAAGAGTGGAGCCAGGCTAACGAGATGCGTCATCAACTGCGCTGGCGCTGGCACGAGTACTTTAAGCAATATGATATTTTGCTTACACCCATGATGGCGACTGCCGCATTCGAACATGACCAGCGCCCGTTTGCCGAACGCTCTCTACAGGTAGATAACCAAGAGCGGCCCTATTTCGAACAAGTATTCTGGGCCGGCTTAACCGGTGTGGCTTACCTGCCGTCAACGGTGATTCCAACCGGGCTAAATGACATAGGCTTACCTATTGGCGTACAAATCATTGGTCCACAATATGGCGATCTGATCACTATCGGGGTGGCGCAGAAGTTGGAACGCATGGGCTTCGCTTTTCAAGCGCCTGCTGCTTACCAATAAGCCCAATAGCGAACACGAATTCCCTACTATGACTACTGCGTTAGCGCATCCAAATATTGCTCTGGTGAAATATTGGGGCAAGCAGAGCAAGGCCGGCAATATGCCGGCTACGCCAAATCTGTCTATAACGCTATCAGAGTTGAGTGCCGTTACGACGATTAGCGACAGCGACCATTTTCAATTTCACTTAAACGGCAAACAGGTGGATGATCCGAAAGTCAGCGCGCTTATGAGCACAATGACCGATACCTTCAATCTCCCGCCCTTGCACATCGACAGCACTAATAACTTCCCGACCAGCGCCGGTCTTGCATCCAGCGCTGCCGGGTTCGCGGCTTTAGTCACTGGCATTGATGCCCATTGCAATCTCGGCATGGACGCAGCACTGCGCTCTGAGTGGGCGCGCCGCGGTTCAGCCAGCGCGGCTCGATCAATATGCGGGGGCTTTGTGGCATTGGTGCCACCAGATTGGCAGGCGCAAAGTTTAGCGCCCATAGATCATTGGTCACTTGAGGTCGTGGTCGCCATTACCAGTCACGGCGCAAAAGGTGTCAGCTCTACCGAAGGTATGGAACGTAGTCGCTTGACATCACCGTTCTATAACCAGTGGCTGCGCAGCGCGGGCGACGACTATGCAGAAGCCTCGGGCGCCATTGCCACCCGCGACTTTGCAAAACTCGCGGAAGTCGCAGAACTCAGCTGTCTGAAAATGCACAGCCTTATGCTTACCAGCAGCCCGACCCTTAGTTATTGGACCCCGGCCAGCATTGCCTGCATGGATCGTATTCGCGCGCTGAGAGCACAAGGCGAGGCGGTTTTTTTCACCGTCGACGCAGGACCGCAGATCAAGGCGGTATGCCTGCCCGAGAGCAGAGTGGCAGTGGCGCAAGCATTATCGGAAGTCCCTGGAGTACTAGAGATCCTATGTTGCCCGCTGGGCGAAGGTGCTCGGATCATCGATGACTGACCAATACCCAAGGGCACAATGCGCGTAACCGCTCCCGGCAAAGTAGTTTTATTTGGTGAGTACGCGGTACTCACGGGTGCCCCTGCCGCAGTTATGGCCGTAGACGCCTACGCTTCGGTGAATCTCGCTGCAAGTCATAATGACCAATGGCACTTCAGCAGTGACGGTTTTGTAAGCACACCGCACAGCTCGAACGGTAGCGACCTGCCTACCGGGGCCAGCGCCGGCTTTACCACAGCAGTGCTCAACCATTGGGGCTATGCTTCATTAAAGGAACTCGGCCAAGCGCCACTACAAATACACACCGATACAACAGCGTTTTATCAGCAGCAACAGAAACTCGGACTCGGCTCATCTGCAGCGGCATGCACGGCAACCTACTTTGTCTTGGCACAGCTACTCGAGCGCAAGCCCAACTTAACCGAAGCCCTTAAGATTCACCGCAACTGGCAAGGCGGCAAAGGCAGTGGCTTGGACGTTGCCAGCTGCTGGTCTGGCGGGGTTATTCGCTTTCAAAACGCCGCAGCCAAAGAACTACCTTGGCCCGACGACCTAAGGTGGCAAATCGTATGGAGCGGCGCCAGCGCAATAACCACTGATCATATTGCGCACTTTGATCAGTGGCACAACCAGGGCGATATTGAGCCACTGAAGCGACTTAGCGCCCTTAGCAGTGATCTTTGTAACGCACCCGACTTAACCCTGCTGCGGGCTTACCAGCAGGCACTAATGGATTTGGATAATTCTGCCAATTTAAAAATATTTTCCGCAGAGCACCAAGAGTTGGTTAAAATTGCTGATTCCAAGGGACTTGTCTATAAACCCTGTGGCGCAGGCGGCGGCGACATTGGCATAGCATTTGCGGACCATACTCAGCGGCCTTCAGTTCTCGAAGATTTTCGCGCAGCAGCCACCGCTGCGGGATTTTATTGCCCAACATTGGAGATGGCTCAACATGGCGTCAGATTCGCCCAGTAACCCGAATACTGAATCTTCCGACCTAGATAAAGGGTCGTCACGCATTGCCAACTTTTTTCGCATGCCTGTGGGCGAACGTATCGCAGCCCTGCACCAGCGCGGTCTTCTGAACAGCGATGATGTGCACCAACTGGTATCGGCGAATCACCAACTTCAGGTCAACGTTGCGGACAAAATGATTGAAAACGTAGTGGGTGTTTTTGGCTTACCCATGGGCGTGGCGCTGAACTTTTTGATCAACAATCGTGACTACGTAATACCCTTAGTCGTAGAAGAACCATCGATTG
Organism: uncultured Gammaproteobacteria bacterium; assembly: GCA_913050035.1. Lineage (GTDB taxonomy): Bacteria > Pseudomonadota > Gammaproteobacteria > Pseudomonadales > Azotimanducaceae > UBA4421. The sequence continues at coordinate 6,210 of CAJXAC010000052.1, forward strand.
TTGCGGGTCTTTCTGGCGCTGCACGGCTGGCGCGCCTGGGTGGCGGCTTTGAATGCGAGCCGGTGACACCAATTCTCATTGGGCAGGTCCAGTCCGTAATTGAGGGCGATGCAAAGACCGCTATGCAGGCCCTGATTGATCATAAAACCGACATTTTGGCGCTGGCCAATAGTTTGCACCCCAAGATGGTCGCCCGCGGCGGCGGTGCTGTGGACATCGAAGTTTTTCACCACCAAGCAGAACATGATGGCCGACAGATGGTGGTTATGCATCTACTGGTCGATACGCGAGATGCCATGGGGGCCAATCTGGTCAATACCATGTGCGAGGGCGTTGCTTCTCTGGTCGAGACGCTTACCCATGGCAAAGTATTTCTACGCATTTTGTCGAACCTGACAGATCGCGCGATCGCCCGCGCACGGGTGCGTATCCCTATTAAAAATCTTGAGGGCAAGGGCTATAGCGGTGAGCAAGTTCGCGACGGCATTGTGCTAGCTAACGACTTGGCTCTGGCCGACCCTTATCGGGCCGCCACCCACAATAAAGGCATTATGAACGGTGTCGATGCCGTAGCACTGGCAACGGGTAATGATTGGCGCGCCATAGAGGCAGCTGCACACGCCTATGCAGCGCAAAGTGGCCGCTACAAAGCTCTAACAGTTTGGCGCAAAGACGAATCCGGCGCACTTGTGGGTGAAATTAACATTCCGCTGAAAGTAGGTACCGTCGGTGGCTCGTTAGAGACTAATCCGAGCGTGCGTATTAACCACCGCCTATTGGGTTCTCCTGACGCATCGGAGCTTGCGGGCATTATGGCCGTGGTCGGATTGGCACAAAATTTTGCTGCCCTGCGCTCATTGGCCACCAATGGCATTACCCAAAACCATATGAACCTGCATGCGCGCAGTGTGGCAAGCACTGCGGGTGTCAGCGAAGAACACTTTGAAACGGTAGTTGAAGGCCTGATTGAATCTGGCGAAATCAAAGTCTGGAAAGCCCAAGAAATCGCCAAAAACCTAGCTCGTCAGGTCGTACGGCCCGAAACATCGGAGCGGGAGTCCGCCTGCGGCAAAATTATAATGCTGGGCGAACACGCGGTAGTTTACGGCCGGCCAGCCATAGCCCTGCCTATTCCTCTGGCTGTCGAGGCCGCGGTGCGCAAGGAGCCTAGTAAAATTGGCAATGGCATAAATGTGGTGATTCCGCGCTGGGGCCTGGAACAAAAGGTCAGCGCCAGCACTCCGGGTATCGCTGGCATTATGGCCAATCTCATTGAGCAAATGGGCTTAAACGATGAACACATGACTATTGAGGTGTTCCCGCATGTTCCGCGCGCCATGGGTTTAGGCGGCTCTTCCGCACTGGCTGTGGCGATCATTCGCGCGTTAAACCGCACCTATGAACTTGCCTTACCCGAGGTGCAAATCAATGCCTTAGCGTTCGAATGCGAACAAGCCGCACACGGTCAAGCCTCTGGCGTGGACAATACCGTTGCGACCTACGGCACTCCACTGTACTACCAGCGCCAGGGCGATGAGCCCAGGTTCGAGACCTTGAGCCTGGGCCAGCCGTTAGAGCTGGTTATCGGCATGACCGGTAAAGAGAGTCTCACCGCTGAGACCGTGGCACGCGTGCGCAACTCCTGGCAGCAATATCCAGAACGTTATGAAACTCTCTTCGATCAAATCGGCACCCTTACACAATCCGCGCGAACTGCGTTGCACGGCGGTCAACTGCAAGAGCTGGGCGAGCTGATGAATCTCTGCCACGGCTATTTAAATGCACTGCAGCTATCTACACCGAAACTCGAAGACTTGATTCATATAGCGCGCAGCAATGGCGCTGTGGGGGCTAAACTGACCGGCGGCGGCGGCGGTGGATCCATGGTCGCCCTGTGCCCAGATAGCAGCGAGCGCGTCAGCAATGCCATGCAAGCTGCAGGCTATAAAACTCTAAGCGTTACTCTAGACTGAGTCTTAGCTGGCAGCGAAGCTGCTGCGCGCGCTAACCTCACCGTACCAACGCTCGATATTAGCTAGTTGCGGTAGCTCCACGACTTTGACCATGCGCGCGAAATCTAATGCCACGGCTAAGGTTATGTCGGCAATAGAGAAATTTTCCCCGGCAAGATAAGCCGTCTGTGCCAATTGCTCATCAAACATCGTAAGCATTTTCGGTGCCCGCTCAGCGCACACCTGGCCCCACTCGGCAACACAGGTTTCACGGTCTTTGAAAAAGCCAGTAATGTTGCGAAACGCGCCTGCGACTTCGAGCAAAAAGTTTATCTCCGCACGCCGTTGCCACATTTCTACTTTGGCCGCTTCGATACCGGGTGCGCCAAACAACGACGGTTGCGGTTGCAACGACTCCATATACCGGCATATCGCTACCGACTCACCGATACAGGTACCGTCCGCTAATTCCAGCATTGGTACCCGGCCACCCGGATTCTTGGCTAAATATTCGACCGACAGGTTTTCCGCTGCTCGGATGTCGACCGCAATACGGTCGCATTCAAGACCTTTTTCAGCCATAAAAATATGCACCCGACGCGCGTTCGGAGAAGGCGATTCGTACAATTTCATGAGCGCTCCCTAAAATCTGATTGCCAGACTCACACCATACATCATTGATCTTCACTCTAGGCACGAGGATGATGCAGAAGGATGAAAAAGGAGAGGAACAATGACAACTACAGCGCGAGTAGTGGTGTTGCCGCAACACAGTTCAGAGCTCAAAATTGAAACCATAGAACTACCAGAGCCGGGCGCCGAGCAGGTGGTGGTCAAACAGTTCGCCTCCGGAATCTGTCATTCACAACTGCACCAAATCCACCGCCCACGACACAACCCGGTCATTCTGGGCCACGAATCAACCGGAGTCGTGACCCACGTAGGCAGCGCGGTCAAGCATGTGGCTCCCGGCGACATGGTCATGGTCACCTGGGTACCACGCAATATACAGAGCGAAACCAAGCCGCCTGTGGCAGCCCAGCTCGAAGTCAGCGAGGGCGTTGCAAAGTCCCAGAACGTGTTCACTTGGGCTGACCATACCATCGCTGACCAACAATACGTTGTGAAGGTTGACCCCAACGTTGATAAAGATGTTACCGCCATTATCGGCTGCGCAGTTATGACCGGCGCAGGCGCGGTAATTAATACCGCAAAGGTGCAAAAGGGCGAGAGCGTGGCGGTTTTTGGCGTCGGCGGCGTCGGTCTGTCCGCAGTCGTCGGCGCGCGTATGGCGGGTGCGGATCCGATCATTGCGGTGGATCTTGATGACCAGAAACTTGCTTTCGCAAAACAATTTGGCGCTACTCACGGCATTAATGCGGGCAATGAGGATCCTGTCGCAGCTATTCACACACTGACCACAAAACAAGGCCAGTTCAATTTTCAGGGCCAAGCTGTTTCCGGAGCCGATTACGCCTTCGACTGCATCGGCATTCGCCAAACTATGGAGCAAATCGTGCCCGCATGTCGCAGCGGCTACTTCGGTGCACGCGAGGGTGGTACGGCAGTGCTCGTGGGTGTGCCTACAACACCGGTGGAACTGAACGCCGCGGACGTATTGGTAAACGAAAAGCGTTTTGTTGGCAGCATTGGTGGCTCGTGCGCACCAGACCACGACTTTCCAAAATTCCTAGAGTGGCAGAGTAACGGCGACCTAGATCTCGACGCCATGGTCACAGCCCGATATTCAATTGATCAAATCAACGAAGCCGTTCAGGCCCTAGAACGAGGCGAGATAAGCGGCCGCGCCATCCTCGAATTTGATCACTAATGGGCTTACTGCGACTCTAGTGCGCGCGAAAGCAAGGCTATTGCGGCTGTAGCGAACTGACGCATATTGCGCTGCCGATCGTTATGACCCGTGATGACAGTAGTCGAAAGCGGGTTTGGCCCAGCAATAGCGATGACACTAGTGCCGGCTGCGACGCCATAAGGCGCCCCTGTGGGCCCGGCAATACCCAACTCGGCCAAACCCCAGGTGCTGTCTAATTGCTGTTGTGCAATCTGGGCAAAACGCATAGCCATAGCTTCGGACATCGGCTCGAGATCGGCTACCGTGTGGCGATTCATGCCCAACCAATGTCGGCGGCTAGGCAGCGAATAAGGCACCGTTGCCCCCTTAAAATAAGCAGAAGCGCCAGGCACCGCTAACAACATGGCGGCAATTAAACCGCCCGTCGAGGTTTCGCTGACAGTGATCGTATCACTGCGGGCAATTAAATCCGGTCCCACAACTGCCGCTGTGTCCAGTAGATTGTTGTTATCTGCCATTACTTTGATACCTCTAAACAACCCCGCCCCAACAGCAAATCAGTGAAATGTGCTAACTCCTCGGCGCCCAATTGGCGCGAGGCCCACCAACCGACATGGTCATCGGGTCGGGTCACATCTACCGTAATGCCCCACATAGCATCGATGGCATCCGGGATCATGCTGTAGCGCATGTCGATCACCCTTCCCGCCTCGTCCTGGGCCAAATAATCATCAGAAAACCAACGAAACCGTTCTATGTCGAGCGCCTGCTGACTGTCTTGGGCCAATTCGGCAAAACTATTCTGTTTGTTAAACCGCTCGATACTGGTGCCTTCGCACCAGTGCGATATCAGGCCAACCCGCACCGCGTCAACATGATAGACCCCTTGGTTCTCGTAGATCGATTTAAACAGGATTACATTGCCAAAGCTGGGCTTCACCGAAAGCCTACTAGGCGTATGGCCACGTAATTTTGCCTGGTGCTCCGCAATAGCCATGGCGCGCTCCTGTTGCACCCAACCTAAACCCAGATAAAACAATGCCCAAGCCATAGCGAAGATGCCTAACAGACGTTTACCCCGCATCGCTGCTGCAATAACAAGGGCCAGAATCGGTAGAGTAAACAATGGATCAACAATGGATGAGTTATTCCAAGCAACACGCTCATTGCTAAATGGCCAGAACAATTGGGTACCGTAGGATGTACACGCATCCAACAAACCATGGGTTGCATAGCCGGCCAGACAGGCCAAATAAGTTTGCCGCCATGACAACGCTTTACGCGCTAATGGGTAAAGTGGCGCCGCCACCAATAATGCACCGAAGGGTATAAACACCAGAGCGTGGCTGAATTGACGATGAAACTCGAGAAACAACAACGGATCACTACTGGACTGGATAAGCACATCTAAATCCGGGGCCATACCCGCAAGCGCACCGAGCCAGGCCACCGTAAATAGCTGTTTTTTACGATCCTGAGTCGACGTTGCAAGCGCCGCGCCCACTGCACCTTGGCTAATCGGATCCACAAACACACTCCATATTCGTATCTACATCCACGACTTCGGGCGCGCTTCAACCAAATACAGGGCGTAATCCGCCACCTGCCGTGCCATATGTGCCGAAAGGTAGGGTATGGTGACAGTTCTTGAGGCCAGCACCAATCGCAGGTGCGCAACCTGGCGGCGCTGCATAAAGTGCGTTTGCACGAAGTTTATCCGCTGTATTTTAGCCAAAGGTACGACCACATAGGATCGCCCTATAAGTCCGCGGCGCAAGATCAGATGTTCTTTATTCACTGCCACACCGAGAATGCGCCAGCTGCAATAGGCCGCCCAAGCCAGCAACCCAGTGATAACGCTCACGACCGCCACCACCCATGGAGGAAAATTCACAACCAACAATAGCAACAGCGGCAGGCCTATCACTGCCAACCAATACCAGCGTTTGCGCAAATACAACGCACTCACTGCACTGTAAGGCTCACCGGCGATCGATGTGTAGGAGCAATCGAGGGCGTCTTCAACCAGCATTTGGCTTTGCGCCATAGAAACCGCGGGCACCAGTAATTTTTGATCGCCGTTACCACTGCTGAGGGCATGGGCAATTTGCTCGAATTTGACGTTAAATCGCGAGAAATATCGGGCGATCCAATTCTGCTGAATAGCGACGGTTTGAATGCGCCGCTGGCGTACATGCAACTCCCGCCGACTCAACGCCCCATGGCCAACAGCAAAACCATCCGGAATCCGACTCAACTGAAAGTTTTTATAAATCAACAGCGATGCCAGCACAGATAAACCCAGCATCAACGCGACACCGATCATTAAGAGCACAAAGCCGATAAGCCAAATCTGTGCCGCCGTGGCTTCCAGCATACTGTCAGGAAACAGGGCAACCACGGTTTCCGAACTTAATTGAGACGACTCCGGCAGTTGGCTATAGACGCCTAGTAATCCAGCTAGAACTAGCCAAGCTTGATTACTGCTCAGACCGTGAATGACTATGTCCCGTGAACTACGCTGAATCAAAACAACATCATCTTGGACTGGCTCTGTAGAATCAGACGCTTGCACAGTCAATCGGGCGTCCACTATCCGTTGCCGCAACGACTCTGCCAATGTCCCTTCTAACGCCGCCAGCGTTACCTCTTCCTCACTAGAGCCCGCACTGTCGATCGCCAAGGAGGCTAAACCTAGCGGTTTAAAGTAAATGGGCCGAACTACCGATACATTCTGAATACGCGAAAAATCCAAATCCAGCTGAGCGCGTTGGAATACCCCCTGTCTTACGATCAGACCCGACTCAGACCATCGGTAGTCGAACCGACGCACGAACAAAAACGCATGCACGAGAATTGATGCGATCGCCGCGCTCAACAACAAGGCCGGCACCCAGAGACTGTCTGCTTGCAGGGTGGCTATCAGGATCGGGGCTAGGGCATAGGCGCTGGTGAAAATCTGGCGCAGGCTGCGGGCCGCGAAATACACCACGGCCCAATTTGAAAGTTTCGACCATACATGGTCGGCATCAGCTTCGAGCAAAGAACTAACCCTGAGTAGATTGAGCGTCGAGCAGACGTTGTCGCAACTGCTCAGCGGTAGCGACGTTCAAACCAGGGATTGTGAATGTCTCGGTTTCGGTGCCGGCGCTAAAGATACGCAGACCCGCCAGCTCCAGATACTTATCGACCGGACCTCTGGCCACCTCAATGTGTTGCAACCGCACAAGGGGTTGGATGATTTGCTTGCGCCAAAAAATGCCCTTGCGTAAGGCAATATCATGTTCCCTGAGGGCATAACCACAGCGCCGGCACGACAAATATGTGAGTACTGGAAACACTGGCAATACCAGTAATATGCTCAGGCCGCGGCGCCATTCCTCAGGTAGAAACAACCATACAGCCGCAAAAACGACCACGGCGATTACGATCATCCAGACCACACCTAGGACGAATTGAGCGAGCACATAGCGCCGTTCAAGAGGCACAAAGTCAATGGACTGGGTAGCTGGTAATTGCGCTATGTCGACACCGAGGTTAGTGAACAGAGCCCTTCTCCGATAGCTTTCAAGCCGCACAGTGTGCCGCCTACCAGAGCCGATGGCTAGGCTAGTCGCAGATCCTCGTAACTAAGCGATGCTGGCAGCTTACTGCGCATTGCCCTCAGTGCAGGTAGCCAGTGCCACAAATTCACTGCTGACGGCTAAGCTATGACCCATGCATGGGTCAAAAGGTTGGTAGATTACCGTTCTGCCTAATAAGGCAATACCAATATAGCCGCGCATTTGTAATTCGCCTTTTCGATTAACTTTCATCGTCGAGGAGTAGGTATTACCTGATCTGGGGTCATAAATTTCGCCCTGCCAAACGCCCTTATCAAAGCGATAGTCCGCCAGCATATTAAGTCCCATTAGATATCTCGCGCGCAGCTGCGGATCTGGGTTTTGATCATCTCGCCGCGGTGTGCCTACGGGCCATGGGCTGTTCTCACCCTCTAGATAAGTCAGCTCGCCTGGCCGAAGCGCAATGATTTTAGCCTCCAAGGTAGAACCGACCTGCTCAACCCAAAGTATTGATCCATCATCACGCCAAAGACCCACAACATCTTCTGGGGACGCAGCTGATGCATAGAATGTGATCCCAAGAAGGATGCTCAGCAAGCCCAGATTGGATAACTGTTTCAAATAGCGCACGCTCAACTCCTGCTCAGTTTATTGCTTATATTTCCGAGTGCCTAATCCAGAGTGCCAGATCTATCGGCACGTATCGCGAAAATCCGCCAAAATCTCTACGGCATTGGATATTCCATGGGGCCTAGAACGCGTTCAAACATAGCACCCGCTGCTAGCAATCCAGACTCATTAAAACGCGCGCCGATAAGCTGCAGCGATTGCGGCAGGCCGTTGCTATCAACCCCTGCCGGTACGTTGAGAGTCGGGTGACCTGAGTAGTCGAACGGCGCGGTGAAAGACAGAAATGGCGCAGATTCAGGTTCTAGGCCACCTTGCTCCATCTGCGCAACAGATGGCCCAGCAACTGGCATGGTCGGTGCCAGCAGCACGTCTACTTCAGTGAGGACCCCATCAAGTTCAGTGCGGAACTGAGCGCGCAAGTTATGCAATTGTGCATACTCGTCAGCTGACACTGTACGACCAAGCTCTAATAGCCAGGTCAGTCCGGGGCCATATTTGTGTGCTTGTTCAGGATACATGTTGGCATGGGTACGCAAACACTCCACGGCACAGGTTTTACCCCAATCCACCGCCAGCTGGTAATAACTTGGTGGCATGGTGACCTTTCGAACCTCGGCTTTCGTACCCGCGCGGGCAAGGGCATCAGCGAGAACTTGGGTAACCGCAGCGGGCACACCGCTACTAATGTATGACTCATCCAGACCGACTATGATGGGTTTGTCGGATGGCTGCAGGCTCGGAAGATAGGACGGCACAGGCAAGTCGGCGCTATTGGGATCTTGGGGGTCATAACCGGCAATGGCCTGCAGCACCCGCGCGGCATCCTCAACACTTCGGGTCATTGGGCCGATATGGTCCAAACTATTCGCCAGCGGAAAAGCTCCGTGGAGACTGACTCTGCCATAGGTCGGTTTCAAACCCACCAAGCCATTGCATGCCGAGGGAAAACGAATACTGCCGCCGGTATCTGAACCCAAGGCCGCATAGGCAAGGCCTGCCGCAACGGCTACACCTGACCCCGAGGAAGAGACGCCGCTCCAGGCATCCGGCGCCCATGGATTAACTGGCGCAGTAATTGAGGGGTGATGGCTACCATAAGCCCCTTCAGTAAGTTGTGTCTTACCGATAATGACCGCACCAGCAGCACGCAGCCGGCTAACCACAGTGGCGTCATAATCTGGCTTGAAATCGCGCATGACATCAGTGCCGCTAGCGGTTTCAACCCCAGCGGTAAACAGCAGGTCCTTGATCGCGATGGGCACCCCGTGCAGCACGCCAAGCTGTGCGCCTTGCTGACGGGCCTCATCACAGGCCTGGGCCTCGGCCAGCGCAGCATCGGTGAGTAGCCGGGCGTAACTCTGATAGTTACCGTCATATTCTTCACAACGGCTCAGCATGCTGCGGGTCACATCTAAACTCGCAAGCGCACCGCTCTTTAACTGCCGGCACAACGAAGACAGTGATTGGGAATGCAAGGGCGATTGACTCATAGCATTATGACCTATGACTTATTCACGATTTCAGTCAGCTGCCACCGCTGGGCCATCCTGGGTCGCTGTGTCTGCCCGCAGTGATTTATAAAGGGATACAGTCAACAGCACGATCACCGCAAATAAGGGCACTGAGACCAGTGTCACCGCCGACTGCAATGGTTTTAGCCCGCCCAGATATACCAGCGTAATTGGCAATAGCCCAAGCAGAAATGCCCAGAACACACGATGCCAGCGGGCTGGATGTTGCGTAGGGGGCAATTCCTCTGTGGCCGAGGCCGCCAAGGTATACGAAGAGGAGTCATAACTGGTCGCGGCAAAGATGACGCAGACAATAGTAAACAGCACCAGTACCAGTTTTGGCCAAGGCAGCGTGCTGAGCACACCGACGATAGCGCTGGGCGCGCCGGCGCTATTCATGGTTTCGAGCACCGGGTACATACCATTCAGTTCAAGATAAATGGCGTAATTGCCGAGTACCGAAAAGAACACCACACTGCCTAGAGTGCCATAGCCCATACAACCAAGAATCATCTGCCGCAAGGTTCTGCCACGGGAAATCTTACAAATAAAAATGCCCATATAGGGGCCTAATGCCAACCACCATGCCCAATAAAACACCGTCCACGATTCGACAAAACTCGAGGTCTGCGACGCGTCCGCCCATGTGCTCATGCGCACGAAGTTCTGCACCATGTGGCCCACTGCTTCAAAGCCTAATTCGACAATGAACAGGGTTGGCCCTACCAACACGATAAAAAATAACAGCGCGAAGGCGAGCCCTACGTTCCAATCACTGAGACGTTTAATGCCGCGCTCCAGACCAAACCAAACACTGGTGGCAAAAATTACGGTTACGACAAAGATCACGATTAGATCGAGGCTGAAACCCCATGCCGCTCGATCTAGCCCAAACAATTCAGTCACACACATGCCAATCAGCGGTACAGCCAAACCAATACCGGTACTGCAGGCGCCTACCAACCCAACGACGAAGAGCAAATCAATAATGCGGCCCAGCAAACCGTTCGCCTGGCGTCCAATAATTGGCTCGCAGGCTTCGCTCAAACGCAAAGATTTGGCGCCCCGCACATAGTAACTGTAGCTCACAGCCACCCCGGGCAGGCAGTAGAGCGCCCACCCGATTAAACCCCAGTGAAAGATGGGGTAGCTGACCGCCCAATTAAGGGCCTCTGGCGTCCCCGCGACCACCGAAAACGGCGGACTTTCGTAATAATGAGCCCACTCCACAGTGCCCCAGTACAAAATACTGGTGCCAATGCCGCCACAAAATAACATCGCCGACCAGCTGAAGGTGGAGAAGTCGGGGGCTGTATCTCCAAGTCTGATATCGCCATACCGACTCAGCGCCAGGTAGAGGAGAAATAACAGCGTTGCCACTGAGCCTATTAAATATAAGACGCCGAAATTTTGGGTCAGATAATCAAAGGCTTGACCCAGCATCTGCTGTCCTTCTTCGGGATACAGGGCTAGTGGTAAGCACAATGACAGGATAATAATTACGCTGCCAAAAAAGATCGGCCGATCCAACCCATTGCCAAGCCCCTGCTGCAGTTCTGGTGTGGGTTTCGGTTGAGATTCTTGCATGTTGTATCGCTATTGTTTCGCTTCGACCGCTTTGCGCTCTACACTAAAGGGCTGCGAAGGTGGATTGCAAGTTGACACCACAGGCACAACTGGAACCGAACGATAAGGAGAGCAGTATAAGCGACCCTGCCGACACTTTAGAGTTTCGCCATATGGGATACGGCCTATCTACCCGCTTGTGGCCGGCTACCACACCTAGTGCTCGCGCCAGTGTACTCATCGCTCATGGCATGGGTGAGCACGGTGGTCGTTACCAACCGCTGGCGCAGGTTCTCAACCGCGCTGGCTATCACGTACTCGCCCCTGATCTACGCGGCCACGGCCGCAGTCGGCCTGAGCACTGTGCTCCCGGTGACATGGGTTATGACGGTTGGCAGCGCAGCCTCTTAGATCTGCACTTGCTACAGCAATGGCTCGGCAGTCGCTACGCGCGACCGGTTGTTTTGATCGGCCACAGCATGGGTGCGATGCTCGCGCAGCAATATCTCGGCTACTTCGGTCATACCTTAGCTGCCTGCTTACTCAGCGGCTCCACCGGAGCACTGCCCGTGCTAACTACCCTGGGTGGTGAGTTATTAGCCGCCTTGGACAGTCAACGTTTCGGCCCCCACGCCCAGAGTCCAGTGCTCAGAGACAACTTGTTTGCAGCCAACAATAAGCGCTTCGAAAATCTCCCAGACGCAGCTACCCAAAAGGGTTTCGGCTGGCTGAGCCGAGACCCAGCACAGGTCGCAGCGTACGTAGCCGACCCACTGTGCGGGGCCGTCTTGTGCAGCAGTAGCTTGGCCGGAATGTTCAGTGGTCTGCGCCGTGGCTGCCGTGCCAGCCATATTGCGTGCATCCCAAAAGATCTGCCCATTCGCTTTATCAGCGGCACGGACGATCCTGTGCACAATAACGAGCGCGGCATTCGCCGTCTCCTACGTCGCTACGAAAAAGCCCAACTTAATGTCTCCCATCAACTCTATCCGGGGGGACGCCATGAGATGTTCAACGAGACCAACCGTGCCGATGTATTCGATGATCTACTGAATTGGCTTAAGGAGATAGATTTTGCCTGACCACAACCCAACGCCATTATGGGACGACGCACTTACACTGTGCCGTGATTTACAACGCGGAGCCATCAGTGCGGTGGATCTGATGCGCAACGTTTATGCGCGGATCCAGGCCATCAACCCTGCCGTAAATGCGTTAGTAAGCCTACTTGATGAGCAGGAGGCATTGGCTCTGGCAGAAGCTGCCGATCAGGTCCCTATTGCTCAACGAGGCCCACTACACGGTCTGCCGATGGCGCCGAAAGATGCGGTAGCCGTGCGCGGCTTTCCGACGACCTGGGGATTTAAACCCTTCGCGACTAGAGTTGAGGAACACGACAGCACTCTGGCTAAACGTATGCGTGACGCGGGGGCCATCTTCATTGGTCACAGCAACATGCCCGAGTTTGGTCTGGGCTCGAACACTTTCAACGCGCTATTCGGTGCCACACTCAACCCCTACGACACCAGCAAAAGCGCAGGGGGCAGCAGCGGCGGTGCGGCCGTTGCTTTGGCCACCGATATGCTACCGCTGGCTGATGGTAGCGATATGGGGGGGTCTCTACGCAATCCGGCCAGCTTCTGCAACGTAGTAGGATTCCGCCCCTCAATAGGTCGGACACCTATCAGTCGCGGCTTTGGCTGGTACGGTCGGTTGGTCACATCCGGTCCAATGGCAAAAACAGTGGCCGACACCAGTCTGTTAATGTCCGTTTTGGCGGGGCCGGACGCTCCTGATCCATTAACGCTCCCAGAACCTGGTGAATATTTTCTAGACGCGCTGGTGCCGGCCCAAATTGACGCCACTCACCCCATCAAAGTTGCTGTGAGCGAGGATCTGGGGACTCTGCCAATCGATTCTAGCGTACGCTCGGTAATACAGAGTGCCGCGCAAGTATTTAGCGGTCTCGGTGCTCAGGTTGTCCAAGACCACCCGAACCTCACTGGCGCAATGGAAGTTTTTCAGGCTCAGCGAGCGGCCGGTTTACGCACCCTTGGCCGGAGCCTAGATCTGGCGTTTCCTAATTGGCGCGATGACGCCAAAGACACCGCAATATGGAACATAGAGCGGGGCTTTGCCCTGACAGCTGACGAACTGCTACATGCGGAGCAGCTGCGCACCAAAATCTATGCCGATACCGTAGCATTCTTTGAGCGCTACGACGTATTGGCCTTACCCGCAGCTCAGGTACCACCCTTTGCAATCGAGCAAGCATGGGTTAGCGAAATTGACGGTATTAACTTAGAGACCTATATCGACTGGATGGCCGTGTGCTGCATGATTACCGTTACCGGCTTACCGACGCTGTCGATCCCAGCGGGGTTTACCTCAGCAGGTTTGCCCATCGGCGTGCAACTTGTGGGCAAACCTAGGGGCGACCTTGAGCTACTGAAAATTGCTCATGCGTTCGAACGATCCACGCAGTTTTATAAACAGCGACCAAGTATAATTTAGCGAGTGAATTATTCGTTGCAGCTATGACACCAAAGCCTCAAGAACTGCCCAAACTTTACTCGATGTTCAGTATCGGCCTGGTAACATTCTTCTGTTCTCTGCTTGCTGGCGGCTATCTGTTGTACGCCAACTACAAAGCCCTAGGGATGCGTAAGATGGCGCATTACGTCCTAGCTACCACTATCGCGGTCTTCGCTGTATTTTTATGGGTACTGTCTGCCTATATCGAAGGTGCCAGCAACACCGCTGAGGAACTGCCACAACTATCGATTACGCTGAATTTAGTCGCAGCCGTAGCCCAGGCCATTGTCGCGGTATTGGCAACCCAATTTCTCCAGGGCCCCATGTTCGCCACTTTCAAAGAGATGCAGGGGAATTACCATTCAACCTGGCAAGCTTTTTTTATCGGATTGTGTGCGGCATTTTTAATATCTATGCTTATGGCTCTAATCGCCGGCCTCACTCGGATGTAGAACATCTACCTTAAGTTAACAGCCATCAGCGCGATTTTTCATTCGGCCCTGGTGAACTCAGAAAACGTTTTTGAAAATCCTCTTTTGAGTTGATACGCGGATAATCCGCATCCGGCACATCAATCTGCAAAAATTCGCATAGCGGCGCCCAACCGTCGCCTGGCTCAATAATCAATAGTTTGCTATGCGGCACACTATTGATCACTTCCTGGTTGTGGCGCTCGAAACAATTGATCACATGCTGCTTTTCATCCATGCGCCCGCCAAAAACGCCATCCCAAATCACTTCGTAAAGCATCTTGATGCGATCCTGGCTCTGGCTTTCAACTTCGCCCCGCTGCTCCGCTGCCGCAAGATCCATGCGCCCTCGCTCTGAGGACAACCAAATAGTCTGCATAACACTGGCATACCACTGCTCCGGGTCGCGCCGCGTCAAAATAACTTTAGCGTCAGGAAAAACTTTTAATTGTTGTCGCCAGAAATTACAGGACGGCCAATCAACTGCCGCTTGATAGCCGACAAAGAGCGTTTCCCAATCCACGCTCTGACCCACGGCAGCCGCCCGCCATTGCTCTACGTGGTGCGGCACTAGGGGCATTTCCATCATGTGATAACACTTGTCGAAGCCCAGACGTTCTAACGCCAACTTCAACGACAGAGTACCCGTACGACCAAATCCAGCGCCAATTACCTTAAGCCCCATAGCGTCCTCGCTGTTTGCTGATGTTTGTTATTAGTTAAATTTACTGGCTCAGTTTAGTAAACCACGACGGAGCGAATACTCTCTCCCGCATGCATAACATCGAAGCCGGCATTAATCTCATCCAGCCCAAGGGTATGGGTGATCAGGTCGTCAATATTGATCTTACCATCCATATACCAATCAACGATTTGGGGCACATCGGTGCGCCCCTTGGCACCACCAAAGGCGGTGCCCCGCCAA
>CAJXAC010000053.1 GCA_913050035.1 uncultured Gammaproteobacteria bacterium
CTACGGTGCTGGCCCTAGAGAAAATCCCGACGCTGAGAATCCTACTTAGGCGGCGTCGCTGACGTTCATAGACCCAGAACCCAACAAACATCCGGTATCCAGCATGCGGTTAGAAAAACCCCATTCGTTGTCATACCAAGCCAGCACTTTTACCAGTTGCCCACTGACTCGAGTGTGATTGGCATCAAAGTTACTGGAATAGGCGTTGTGATTAAAATCCGTAGACACTAAGGGTTGCTCATTGCACGACAGCACACCGAAAGTGTCGCGCCGAGCGGCCTGACGCAAAATACCGTTCACCTCCTCTACCGAGGTATCTCGAGAAGCAGTAAACGTTAAATCAACTAACGATACGTTAATGGTCGGTACACGAACCGCCAAACCATCGAGGCGACCCGCCAACTCCGGCATTACCAAACCGATGGCGGCTGCAGCACCAGTCTGAGTTGGAATCATGCTTTGAGTGGCTGACCGTGCCCGGTACAAATCGGTGTGATAAACATCACTTAAGTTCTGATCATTGGTGAAGGCGTGAATGGTTGTCATTAACCCTTGCTCGATGCCAAGGGTGGCGTGCAATGGCGCCGCTAGCGGCGCCAGGCAGTTAGTCGTGCAGGAGGCGTTGGAGATAATTTGCGAGTCGGCCGCGAGGGAATCGTGGTTCACGCCATACACCACTGTCTGATCCGCATCTTTAGAAGGAGCCGAAATCAGCACCTTGCCAGCGCCGGCACGAATGTGCGCAGATGCCGCCTGATGGGAAGTAAATATACCTGTACATTCAAAAACCACGTCGATCTTCAACTCCGCCCAGGGCAAATCGCTGGGGTCGCGTTCCGCAAAGACTTGGATTACATCGCCATTCACTGACAAACCGTTCTCACTCACTTGCACAGCAGCGGCAAAGCGCCCATGGGTGCTGTCGAATTGCAGCAAGTGAGCATTGATCTCCGCGGTACCAAGGTCATTGATGGCAACAATACGCAATCGATCACGCAGTTCCGGCCGCTCATACAGCGCTCGCAATACATTTCGGCCAATACGCCCAAAACCATTGATTGCAATATTTATCATCACACCCTCTTTTCGGAAATTAATTACGTAATAAACTTCCAAAATTTACAATAAAGCGCGTAATATCGCAATTTTATTGGTTTTATTACTTCTTATACTGAAAGAAGCGACTTTATGTGTCCACCCATCTGTTTTGAGGCACAATTTGTAACATTCTTACGTCAAGGTGCGATCTGCATGACATCTGAAACCAATCTGCTCAGCCTGCTCGAACGCCAGTTGCCTAGCCTTAACAAATCCGAATCCAAAGTCGCTCAGGCGATACTGCAAAATCCGGAAAACGCCACCCGCTCAAGTATTGCAAGCCTGGCAACACTGGCGGGCGTGAGCGAGCCGAGCGTTAATCGCTTTTGCAAAAAATTCGGTGCCACAGGATTTCCAGACTTCAAACTGCGACTGGCGCGTTCACTGGCTTCGGGTGTGCGCTATGTCAGTCGAGCAGTTGAGTTCTCCGACGACATCAACACGTTTCCACGAAAACTCTTCGATAACGCGATCAGCGCACTGATGACCGCGCGCGAGGATCTACCACTGGCCGCGATCGAACGCGCCGTAGATCATATCGCCCAAGCCCGGCGGGTATTCTTCTTCGGCTTGGGCACATCAGCTGCGGTGGCCCGAGACGCAGAACACAAATTTTTTCGGTTCAATGTCCCCGTCAGTACTCACGAAGACCCCATGATGCTGCGAATGCTGTCAGCATCGGGTGGCGTGGGCGATGTGTTCTTCTTCATTTCCCATACAGGACGCACTCGAGTGCTAGTAGAGGCTGCAGAACTGGCGCGGCAAACTGAAGCTACAGTGGTATCCCTCACCCATGAGGACTCTCCTTTGGCGGCGCAGAGTCATTGCTGTATCAACGTCGACGTGGAAGAGGATACCGACCAGTACATGCCCATGACCTCGAGACTGGTGCAGTTGGTGATCCTCGACGTACTCGCCTCTGGCGTTACATTGCGCCGTGGCGAAAGCTTTACCCCCTACCTGGCGCGCATCAAAGACAGCCTCAAAGATACCCGTTTTCCAACCAGCTGAAATGTTATGACACCCGCAATCACTCCCTTGGACACCTCTGCCCTTAGACAAAACGTGCGACTTTTGGGCGACGCCCTAGGCGAGGTCATAAAACGCTCCGCTGGTGATGAGGTGTTTCAGAACATTGAGCGGATTCGGCAGGCGTCCAAAGACGCTAAAGACGCCAAACTTACCGAGGCGCTATTCGAGCAAATGCGCGACTTGGACTCAAAACAACTGCACCTCATTGCCCGTGGTTTTGCCCAGTTCTTAAATCTCGCCAATATCGCTGACCAGCAATTCACGACATCTGCCGCAATGAGCGAACGGGTTGGCGCGAAAAGCATCGTGTCACGTACGATTAACGAACTAAAAGCCACAGTACCTACAAGCGACATCGAGCGCGCATTAGCGGATCTGCATATTGATCTGGTACTCACCGCACATCCTACAGAGATCACCCGCAGAACTTTGATTCATAAGCATGGCGAAATACATCAATGCCTCGCCGACTTGGAAAATAGTCATAGTAACGATACACGCACGCGCGACCGGCTGACGGACTTGATCGCACAGATCTGGCACACCGAAGAATTTCTTGAGCAACGCCCAACCCCCTTGGATGAGGCGCGCTGGAGCTTTGCTGTAATTGAGAACTCACTTTGGGATGCGGTACCCGCGTTTCTGCGGGACATTGACCAAGTCGCAACAGCCAACGGTCTAACGCTGGCGGAACGCACCCGCACACCCATTCGCCTGTCGAGCTGGATTGGCGGCGACCGTGACGGCAATCCTAACGTTACAGCGGCGGTGACCGAACAAGCTATGCTGCTGAGTCGCTGGCAAGCGGCTGATCTTATTGATCGAGACTTGGCACAGGTATACGAAGAATTATCCGTGACCTCAGCCACCAACGAAATCAAGGCGCATGTAAACGACGCTCGGGAGCCATACCGCGCATTATTGAGACCAATTCGCGATGCCGTTCGGGCACAACGTGAGCAATTGGGCTTACATCTACGCGACACAACACAACCTCAACCACAGCCAATCACAACAGCAGACATTCAAAGGCCACTGCAGCGGTGCCGCGCATCACTAGAGGCGGTTGGATTGGCGACCATTGCCAATGGCAAGCTACTCGACCTAATTCGTAAACTCAGTACCTTTGGCGCGCACCTGGTCACACTGGACGTACGGCAAGAAAGTACGCGCCACAGTGATGTTATAGGCGAAATAACCTTAGCTCTGGGTCTTGGAGATTATCGCGATTGGAGTGAGGCCGATAAGCTGGCCTTCCTGCAGAACGAAATAAAAGAGGCCCGCCCGCTTATTCCAATAGGTTTTGCATGCTCGCCACCCTGCCAGGAGGTGTTGGATACTTTCAATGTGATCGCAAAAGCGCCCCGGGAGGCACTAGGATGCTATGTCATTTCTATGGCTTCAGATGCCTCGGATGTGCTGGCGGTGCAGTTATTACTCAAAGCCACTGGCGGCCCGCTGGATTTGCCTGTATCACCCTTATTCGAAACTCTAGACGACCTCGACGGCGCACCGAAAACGATCGCGGCGCTGCTGAAAGACGATGACTACGTTAACCGCATAGATCACTCGTTAGTAGTGATGATCGGTTATTCCGACAGCGCTAAGGATGCGGGCATGCTTACAGCGGGTTGGGCCCAATACCGGGCACAAGAGCAGTTACTCGAGGTATGCGAAAGACATAATGTGAAACTGCAGCTGTTCCACGGACGCGGCGGCACTATTGGGCGCGGCGGAGCACCCGCGCATCAAGCCCTGCTGTCGCAACCACCCGGTTCACTGCAACAGGGCCTGAGGGTGACCGAGCAAGGAGAGATGATCCGAGTGAAACTGGGCCTAGAACCGTTGGCAGTGAATACCTTGGGCCAGTACACGAGCGCGATACTGCGAGCAAATTTAACGCCACCACCCGTGCCCACACCACAGTGGCGCAGCCTAATGGACGCACTCGCTGAATCCGCGTGCAATGGTTATCGCAACTGGGTACGCGAACACCCGAACTTTGTGACTTATTTCAGACAGGCAACACCCGAACCAGAGTTGGCAAGCCTACCCTTAGGATCTCGTCCGGCACGGCGTCGCCAAAATGGCGGCATCGAAACACTGCGCGCTATTCCATGGATTTTTGCTTGGAGCCAAAATCGTTTGGTACTACCAGCCTGGCTAGGCGCCGGCACCGCGCTCAAAGAGATTACCAGCAGCGACACCGGGCTGGATCAGTTACGCGAAATGCGCGAACACTGGCCGTTTTTTGCGTCACGCCTTTCCATGTTGGATATGGTGTATGCCAAATCAAGCACGGTTATCAATCAGCTATACGACAGCACGTTAGTCGACGATGAACTGCAGCCGCTGGGCAATAACCTGCGCGAGCAACTCGCCAAGGACATCAGCACTCTACAGCAAATCCTCGACGTCGATACTTTGCTGGCAGAAGACCCTTGGGGACTGGAGTCTATCGGCCTGCGCAATATCTACACGGCGCCACTGAATCTACTGCAGATTGAGTTACTACGGCGAATCCGCGCAGAGGAAGACGACAGTGTGAAACGCGCGCTAATGGTATCTATAGCCGGCGTAGCCGCAGGTATGCGCAATACCGGATAGCATCGTACTAAAGCACGAGCCATGGCAATCAGGCTCGGTTCCCGGGGTTCGGCGGTGAAGAAATTGGAGCGGGAAACGAGACTCGAACTCGCGACTTCCACCTTGGCAAGGTGGTGCTCTACCAACTGAGCTATTCCCGCTAAGAGATTCAGAGCATCAACTCTGGGACGCGGAATTTTATAGAAGTGTTGGTAGGTGTCAAACGCTATCCTATTTTCTACCTAATAAGTGAGCCTTGAGGGTGAAAAAAATCCTTCCCCCCTGCTCCGAGGGCTTGATTTATCCATCCTCTGGCACATAATCAAAGTCCCATTAGCAATTATTAAAAGGAGGTGATCAGTGTTATCTATTGCAAGTTTTAGGGGTCATCTCGCGTAGTTGATCCTTAACTACGAGCTGCTCTTAAATGAGCGAAAGGGCCGGTTCTCCGGCCCTTTTTTTATCTTAAATCTTTGTTTTACGCTTCGCTGCTATCCCAGTTAGCGGATTTTGAGAGTTCAAAGCCCCATGGATTGCCAATTGTTGGCCATAACAGCGCCTAAAATACGGCTCTGCTCGGCAAAAGGCCGCTCAATTATTGTTGGCTGAGGGCCAATTCGCATCGTCGACTGCTGCTTGTTGTTGTATTCGGGCCACGGCGCATCCGGCAGGCTTGGATCACCATTGCGAGCAAAATTACACCAGGCCCTGCGCATAAGCGCCCCCACCTCGGCAGCTGCAGCTGATGACGGCTCGGCTGCAACGGACCTGTCATTGCCAAAAATAATCAAATCTGAGCCACGGGCCGCACTTATGGCAGGCGCTGTCTCAGCAAAGTAGTAGCAGTAAGTTTTACCGGATCCCCGCAGGGCGTGGCCTTGAGCTACGCGTAGGGTTGGTAATCGCGCCCACACATCTCCCAACATAACTGTTTCGATCTGCTCAGGACTTAGATTTGGTCGTTGCTCGCGATAAGTGGATATAAGACGCTGACGATCTACCGCGGCCGTGGCCAAAATTCGCTCTGCGTGTTGGCGAATATGCGTATCTTTTACTGTGGTCGCGATGTCTGGCGCATTTACCCATTCATCGGCACAAGTCCCGGTCAAATAATCCAGCTCCAATCCGAATCCGGCATGGGCCGCATCTGCGGGATGTACTGGCATGGATTCACTGATCACTGGCAAATAGGGTTGGGGTGCTGCTTGCTGGAGCTTGCGCACCGACGGATACAAGGCTGTTAACTGCGCGCTTGGCACAGCCTGAAGGGCACCCAAATCACCTGCTTTTATGCCCAACTGCTTAAGCACAAAATCGGCTATTAATTGCGCTGATTCTGGGCGCTGAGCCGCATAAGCACCACTCTGCGGAATCACTCGATGCGCTAAACCGCGCGCCGCCGGGGTCGCAACTAATGCTTGCAGGGTAACCGCGCCATCTGCCTGACCAAATAGCGTAACGTTGCCTGCATCGCCGCCAAACGCCGCGATATTCTCTTGAATCCAGAGCAGTACTTGCATTTGATCCAGCACGCCGAGGTTGCCGGGGCCAACCCCTTGCTGCATAGCCGATTCGAGGTACAGATAACTCTCTGCACCAAGACGACGATTACAGGTCACCAGAACTACGCCCTCTCTGGCAAATTGACTGCCATCATATAGCGGCTGTGAGCCTGACCCAGGCAGTTGGTCGCCACCATGCACCCAAACCATCACGGGCAAATTTGTCGCGCTCGGATCCGGGGTCCAAATATTCAGGTTTAGGCAGTCCTCGCCCTGGGCCAGCAGCCCTGAGGATGCCGCAGCTGGCTGCGGACAAATCGCCCCGTATTTATCGGCAACAAGCACCCCATCCCAGCTCTTGCGCCGCTCCGGCGCTTTGAACCGCAATGCGCCAAAGGGTGGCTCCGCGTAGGGAATGCCTAAAAACCGATGGACATCCGCACTAATCTCACCCTGGATGGTGCCCGCTTGAGTTCGAACAATTGCACCAGGTCGGGTATTGCTGCAGCCGCCTAAAATACTGCCAGTGACTAAGGCCCCGGCGCTTATGATGAAATCTCGCCGTCGCACGCGGCCTCTCCCTATATTTAGCCGGCTTGGGGCTGTACCTGTTCCAATTTACTGCCCCATAGCGGGCTCGAAAGACTTATAAGCACAAGCACTAGGAGCATACCGAACGCACTGATCACAATGGCTTGTTGAGGCCCAAATAGATCCGCTAAGTAACCACAAAAGAGGGTGCCGATTGGACCCGCACCCATAAATGAAAACGCATAAAAGCTCATTACTCGGGCACGCTGGGCCGGCGGTGCCAACTGCTGCATCAGGGTGCGCGACATTGGCATGGCAATCCCACCGCAAACACCCCAAACAAAGACTAAGAACATAAATAGCGGCTGATTACTCACAAGCCCAGTGGTCAGCAGTACGATCGAGCCTAAACCCTGAGCCATAACCAAAGCACGTCCTGCCCGGGCGACAAAGCCAAGCTTTAACAGCGCTAGTATACTAACGACCAGCCCAAGGGAATTAAGCGCATTCAATAGCGCTAAATCAGCGGAGCTGCCGGCGAACACCTCGCGCATAACCAAGGGAAATCCAACGATGAACGCGCCCATAAAAAAGCAGCCCATGGCCATATTCTGCAACATGACCGTGCGCATAAGCGGATTAGAGATCACGGTGCGGGCACCATCGAGCAGGCTCGTAAGCACATCTTCCTGAGCGCCTTCTGACGCTACTCGCGGTGTTACTTCGCGCAGTTGCATGTAGGCCCAAACACCCAAAAGTAATACCACGCTTTGCACGACTAAAATGATTTCAGCACCCAGTGTATCGGCCAGTCCGGCAAACGAGTAACCCAAAATCTGGAAGCCAAACTGACACAAGCTCGCCTGGATTACCGCCCGCTGGACGTCTGCGCCGGCCACATGATTGAGCAACCCGTCACGGGCTGGGGTTAGAAAGGCAGAAGCACAACCCATCAGGAGCGCATAACCAATCATTACGGCAAAGCTCAATGCTTGCACATATACCGCTAGGGCTAAAAATAGTGGCATGAGGCCTGCGAACAGTTGCGACCAAGCGGCCTGACGCCGCTGACCAATTCGATCCGCCAAAACACCGGCTATGAGGATTAAGAGCATGCCCGGCAGTAATAGCGACATCTGTGCCAAGCCGACACGCTCGGCGGGCTCTCGCAAAACCATAGTAACCAGCCAAGCGAACACAACGGACTGCATGCCGAAGGCACCGTACCAGGCAGAAATCGCCGTTAGATAGGCTGTTTTAGGTTGCAACATTGAATGCGCCAACATGACCAAGCGCGACAGTCTATGAGAACAACCGATGCCGCGCGAGGTCTATTTATACAAACGCGATGAGCATGACCTATCTGGGTAGACAGGACACGCTACAGCGGCTGTTCGCGATCACTTATGCGGTAAGCACAAATCCTTGATAGTCGTTGGCCACGACCTCATCACATTTTTTGCGGTACTCGCCGACGCCGCCCACGTAGGGCATAAAGATTCGCGGTTTACCCGGAATATTGGCTCCCAAGTACCAGGAGTTGCACGAGGGTGCGGTGAACATGGTGCCCTCAGCGACGTCGTTAACATGGGCGACCCATTCTTCTTCGGCAGCTAGGGTGGGTTCAATAAGCTGTAGCTGATGATCACGCATATGCTCGATGCATTCGGTAATCCAATCCACATGCTGCTCAATGGAAACCAGCATGTTGCTCAGTACCGAGGGTGATCCGGGCCCAGTCACAGTGAACAGATTGGGGAATCCATTCACCTGCAAACCAAGGTAGGTACGCGGCCCCGCCTCCCAATGATCAACTAAGCGTTCGCCACTGCGTCCGCGAATGTCTATTTTCTGCAGCGCACCGGTCATGGCATCAAAGCCTGTGGCATATACCAGGGTATCGAACTCGTAATGTCCTTGCTCGGTCTGCACGCCATTCGCGGTGATTGTATCTATCCCGCCTTTACGCAGATCGACCAAGCTCACGTTGTCGCGGTTATAGGTTTCATAATAGTTGGTGTCGATCACCGGGCGCTTGCAGCCCATGGGGTAATCACGCGGCATCAGCGCCTCTGCCGTTTCCGGGTCATCGATCATGCGGCTAATCTGTTGCCGATACATATCGCAAGCCAGTTCATTAGCTTCAGGATCGAGAGCTACATCGGCAAAACGACGAATTGCCACAAAGCCTTCCTCTTCGACTAACGCCGCACGTTCGCTTGCGGTGGTTTGCAAAATCTCTTCGGTAGGTTCGACGTTGTCAGCACCACCAAAGCCAAATCCATAACCCACGATGCCAACTTGCGACTCGCGTTGCTGCTGTCTAATTTCATCGTAGTTTGCAATGGCCTGCTTGCGGAACTCATCACTCAGCGACCGATTATGCGCTGGCATGGTGTAATTCGGGGTGCGCTGAAAAACGGTGAGATGCTCTGCTTGCTCAGCAATTACAGGGATCGCCTGAATTGCGGAAGAGCCGGTACCGATGATTCCTACCCGACGGGCAGAGAAATCCACGCCTTCAGCGGGCCAATTACCGGTGTGGAATACATCACCTGCAAAGTTATCCGCGCCAGTAATTTGCGGCGTATTGGGTACCGAAAGACATCCGGTGGCCATCACACAAAAGCGCGCCGCATACTCCTTGCCTGAGTCGGTTGTCACATGCCAGCGCTGCTCGTCGTCGCGGAAATGTGCCGATGTAACGCGGGTTGAAAATTCGATATCGCTACGCAGATCAAAGCGTTCGGCAATGTGGTTGGCGTAATCGAGTATTTCCGGTTGCGCCGCCATAACTTCAGTCCACTGCCAATCCTGCTGCAACTCAGGGGAAAAACTGAACGAGTATTCGATACTCGGTACATCGCATCGCGCGCCCGGATAACGGTTCCAATACCAGGTACCGCCTACGTCTTTGCCAGCCTCAAGTACGCGCGCGGACAATCCAGCCTGACGCAATTTGTGCAGCAAATACATACCAGAGAAGCCGGCACCTACCACTACAACATCGAACTCACTTTGTGATGGCTTCATGCTTTCCCCTATTAATTCGTTCATTCGTTTCGATCATCTTACAGTGCGCGCGCCCCAGCGACTGCAACACTCCCCCTACCGCTGATTCTGCCAAAACCTCGAAGCTTTGCCCAGTTCGCTCAGGGCAACTGCCAAATACGCTTGCCGAGGCCTCACTACTACCACTACTCTGTGCGCTCTCAAGCGACTCAGCAAATATGACAGACTCCGCCACACCGACTCCGCCGGGTAAACCGCGTTCAAACTTCTCTGCATTACTGCGTTTCTTACGCCTGCGGACCCATGAGCAATCTTTCTTCAACAGTACTGGGTTGGCTCGCTCTTTTCGTGAAAACCGCCCGGTGGACAGAAACGGCGAGCCACTGCCGTGGCTGAATTACAGCCTGATCCGCCTCCTGGATGAGCGCTTACAGAAAAACCATAGGGTTTTCGAGTACGGGAGTGGTTTCTCAACACTGTATTTCGCGGCACGCACCGAATCGGTAACCAGTGTTGAGCATGTGCCGGAATGGGTGCAGGAACTGCAGCCTTATCTACCGAACAACGTTACCCTTACCAGCACTGCGCCAGGGTCTGAGTACATTCAAGCGCCGAACGGCCAGCCCCCTTTCGACCTCATCTTGGTTGACGGGCTTGATCGCGTGGCCTGTGTCGAGGCTTCTATCCAAGCCCTAACGCCTAAAGGTGTGATCGTATTAGATGACACCCATCGCAGCGAGTATCAGATCCTGCTCGCCAAATTACGTCAGCAAGGCTATAAAACCCTGACGTTTTTCGGCCCCAAGCCGACCTCGATCATCGAGGCTCAGTCGACGATCATTTATCGAACAGATAATGCACTAGGCATCTGAGTGCAGTAGCACAAGGACTGATAGCCCTTGCGCCTATGAACTTGGGATTCCGCGAATTGCAGCAATGCGATCGGCGGTGATCGGATGCGAGGCGAGATACTCTAACAACTTACGGTGCACCGCCTCGGAAGCATCGCTATGTTCCGTGTCGCCGGACTCACCCTCATGGCTGCGCTCCAATTCCTCAAGCGCCTGAGCAAACACCTCCGGATCGATGCCTAAGCGCTGCAACTCAGCAACCGCAAATGCATCAGCTTGGCGCTCAAATTCTCGTGTATACGCTGACTGGCCAATGGCAAACGGCAGTGTCAGCGCCAATTCACCGACGCCACCTATGTCGCCGGTAATAAAGGTTAGCAGTACTGCCCAGCCTGCACTCTGTAACAGCGTTTGCTCCACATGGCGCATACGCGCATGACCTAGTTCGTGAAGAAAGACTGCCAGTAGCTGCTGATCGTCCTGCAACAATTCTACAATGGCATCGGTAAATACCACCGTGGTGCCACTGAGGGTGAGGGCATTCGGCCCAACAAACGACCGTGCCCGCCGAAAGTGCACATCAACTGACGGCGCATCGGTGCGCTCATGATCAGAAAAATATAAGCGCAACTGCTGCTGACGCGATTCAGTCAGTTCGGACTCCTGCAGTAATGAGGCTAAATTTGTCATGGTCGACTGGGCCATTTGCGCACTCACGGCTAAAGGCAGTTGGTGCGCGATAGACGCTGTGATGCGCGGAATACCGTAGAGCCCGAATAACACCAGTGTCGCCAGGGTGAACATTACCGCGACTGCGACGCCGCTGAGATTCGCCTCTAAACGCGAGACCCAAAAAGACCAACCGCGGTCACCCCTGAGCTGCGCAAGGGCGTCTAAAGTCGCATGGTCATCACTAATAAGGTAGTCGTCTGCGCCCCATGACACGCTTCGCGGCAAGGAACCTAAGGCTGCTTCGACCCGCAGATCTTGGATAGCTAGAGCGCGTTCGCCGCCAGACCAAGAAACGCGAACAGAACGAGCATCAGCAGTCAGTTGCGCAGTTTGCCCTACACTGGTTATGCCGTCGAAATAAGTCCCTTGCAGTTGCATTGCCCTTTATATGCCTATACCAAGATCAAAGGCTTCACCGATCTCGTCCCCTAGCGCATTCTCTTGGTCGCGTTGCGCCGCGACGAAGCCATCCAGATCCACTGCTTCAACCCAGAGATGCTCCTGCATATAGCGCGCTACCCTGACCGCTGCCCACGGGTAATAAAGCCCCAGCGTCATGATGGTAAAAATGGTGTTCGGGAGTACGATCGCAAATAAGCCAGTAATGGTTACGTCTGTTTGCAAACGATTACCCTTGATATGAACGTTATTGAAAACGGCAGCAAAATAGGTGCTTTGGAACGCCGCATAAATCAATACGTACAAGGCTAAATATCCAGCTCCGGCAATGATTAATGCAACAACCGATTCGCTCAACACAAAAGCAATGCCAGACAGAAGCAGTCCGCCACCGAGGCTGACACCAAATACAGCAAAAAGTACTCTATAAAAATCTTTGGCCGCAGCAGAAGTCGTCGCTGTGGTCTGGCCATAAGCGTAATGATTGTAGAGGTACTGATTCTGCTTATACCAAGCATAGGGCATACCCAAACCAAAGGTAACGATTCCGAATAGTGGCCACAGCAGTACGGTCTTGTAGGCATCGACCAACTCGCCGTTAAAACCAAAACGAACACCACGCCAACTACTCATTACCGCGTTGAAGCGGATTGCCCGCATCACCACAAATGGCATCACTAACATCAGCACAATGAACAGGATAAAAGACCATGTTGCGGCGAAATAACTGACCAAGGTGTATATCACAAGAAACGCCACAGCGATTATCCGGCCCTTGAGTATCGCGATTGGACTGGCCAAATAATCAAAACGATCGCCGGCAAGCTCGGTATTGCCATAGAAATAGCGCTTAGTTCGAACTTTCGCCCAGGCTGAATAGATCCCCAGGGTCAGTAAAGTTAAGACTAGATTAACGATCCAGATTCGGAAAAATTCGCTGCCCTGACCATGAAACTGAAATCGAACGGTTTGCGTTGCGACTTCTTCTTCTGCAACCAACTCATTGGTTTCCGACATACTTTCCTCGTTACCTATGCTTCCTTACCCAACCCACTGTACCCTAGATTTGCAAAGCTAGGAAATTAGCGACCTGAGCCGGTGCAGCTTTACGCCGTTGTTGCTGCCGTCGCTTAAACCATGATCCGTTGTTCGGTTAATTCAAAGCTTATGCCGCTAACCCCGCTATCTGCGCTTGTGGCAAAGCCATAGCCTCTGTCAGCGACCGCCGGAACAGGGCAATATTTTGCTCTTTCACTGAGCCATACCCTTTAATCTGATCCGTTAGGCGCACCATCCAAAGACGTTGGGTTGGCGAGAGCCCCTCGTAGTTGGTAATAAGATGCTTAATTAAAGACTCATATTCACCGAGCAACCCGGTATCTCCAACATCAAGTCCAGCTTTTCATTGAAAAAGGTAGTCGATCGGGTCGGCGTGGACTTCGATTTGGTTGGGGCGTCGTAAGGATTCTTCTTTTCATTGCACTTGGCATGATACGGCCCTTCCATCAAGGTGCTTAGAGCTGCCAAAGACAGGCGCGATTCTCAGGAAATTTAGATTCATTCGCCTTATGCTCAGCTCGATGTTTATCCGCACCGCCAAATTACAGTGAGTGGAACCAAAGCTCTAGACAATACCGTACAACCAAACCCAGCAGGAGACGGCACCGAAAGGGTGAGCTGGGTGACTACTTTTGGTTACGGCTCAGGGGATTTTGGCTTCAATCTGTATTTCGCAGGCCTGAACTTGTACCTGCTCTATTACTACACCGATATTCTGAATATCGATCCAGCTGTCGCTGGGCTGATAATCATGCTACCGGTCGTCTGGGACGGAATCTCTGACCCGCTGATGGGCTGGATCGTCACTCGAACACGCTCTCGCTTCGGTAAATTCAGACCCTATATTTTATTTGGCGCCCCGTTCATGGGACTCAGCTTTGTTGGTATGTTTGCGGCACCCATCTACTTCCCAGATCACGTGGTAATCGCCTGTCTGGTTACCCACATGATCTTCAGAACAGCCTATACCGTAGCCTCAGTACCCTACTCTTCTCTGGCTGCAGCGCTAACACACAATAGTCAGGAACGCGGCACCATGGCTGGTGTCAGAATGATGGCGGCTATGAGCGGCGGCATTGTCACCGCCGCGACCATGGTTGAGTTAGCGCGCTATTTTGGCAACGGCGACATGCGCCAGGGCTTTGTGCAAGTCGCTATCGTCTATGGGCTGCTGTCTTCGGCAATGATGGTGATCATTTTCCTGACCACGTCGCAAGAAGTCAGTTTAGCAAGCAGCAAAACCGTATCGAATAGGCAGACCCTGTCTTTTTTGCGCCACAACCGCGCGTTCTGGATTTTATGCGGTGCCTCGCTAATCGGGGTTATCGGGTCTGCCATAGGCGGAAAATCAATCGTTTACTACATTAACTACTATGCGGGCCATCCAGACAGCGTTTCTCAAGTCATGTCTATCGGGATTTTAGGCGCAGGAGTCGGCATTCCAATATGGACCGTGGTAGCAAGACATCTCTCTAAAAGATGGGTATGGGTGATCGGCGCGAGCGGCGCCTCGCTGTTAAATCTGGCGCTATTCCTATTCGATGTAAAGGATGTAACCACATTATCTGCGCTGGCTTTTTGCAATGGGCTCATTGGCGGTGCAGTGGCGGTAATGTTCTGGTCCATGCTGCCGGATACGGTGGAATATGGTCAGTGGCGTAGCGGCGCTCGTGACGATGGCATCGTATTCGGGCTGAGCCAATTGATCAGCAAGGCAGGCTCTGGCCTCGGAGTGGGCATGATCGGCTTGCTGCTGAGCGCGATTGGTTATACCGCCGGCACCGATCAATCGGCAGCAACGTTGCAAGGTATTCGCGCTTCCGCATTTTTAATTCCTGCAGCTGCCAGCGCACTTTCAGTTTTGGTTATTCTGTTCTATCCACTCGACGCACAGCTTCATGCCCGAATTGTACGTGCGCTAGCACGCCGGAAACTGTCGACCGCAAACGCATTAGACTCGAAAATTTAGACAGAGAAACCACCATTCTGTTGGGCAAAAAAAAGCCCTCGCGGCATTTACCGCAAGGGCTCTGATCTAATTGTGGCGTCCCCTAGGGGTTTCGAACCCCTGTTGCCGGGATGAAAACCCGGAGTCCTAGGCCTCTAGACGAAGGGGACGCAGGTTCTTAAACGACGGCTGTAATCTACCGATTCACAACAGACGATCAAGAAGGCGCGCATTCTATGAATGGCCATGCGTACAGTCAAGCCCAGCCACTGGTTTCTTGCCGCCAGCGTAAAAATATTCGCTGTTAGCTTAAAACTTCAAGCCGATACCAAGGGTATAGGTGGTATCGGTTTTTTTACTGCCCGGGGGTGGGTCTGTTTCGTAATTAAGGTCTGTGCGTAAAGCAGTATCTATCCGTTCACTCAAGGCGAAACGCAGACCAGTGCTAGACGTCAGCACTTGGCCTCGATTCTCCGACGCGATCGCTAGCACCGTTTGTCGATGAAACAACTCCACGCGTCGGTCGAAGAAGTAGCGCTGAAAATCAATCGCCCAGCGTCCAGCTGGATTGATACGGTCGACGCCGTCAAGACGTTCCTGTACGGCACTCACCCCCACTTCGGTAGACAATACCCCAAGGCGACTGTTGGCTAATTGGAACCCTAAGCCGGCACCGAGAGACAAGCGTTGATCTATATCCTTCAACTCATCACGAAAATAGTTACCGTTCGCTGAACCATACCAGCGCGACGAGACAAAACGCTTGAAGCCATAAGAGAGATCCACCTGATCCTTACTGGTCACGCCATCTGCTTTTTCTGTGTTGCGCAACAGTGTGGCCAAATGCTCTGCATTGGTGCGCTTCAAACGCGACTCTGCAAGGGTATTGAAACTTTCAGTGCTTGAGTTACCGGACGAGAACACCGCCGAAAGGTCAACGCGCGATACCCAGTCCAACGGCAGCATCGCGACCACACGCTGAACTCGATCGGCCGACTCAATGGAATTGATGTCCAAAGGTGAAAAATCATCCGGCTGACCAACGCTCTGTTGACCGTCGATCACAAGCAGTTGACCTCGCTGCTCAAAGGCCGCACCGCGAAAGATATAGTTTCGGCTGGTTTCAATTTGCGCTACCACACGCTGCTCCACCTTTAGCACCCCAGCGTAAACCGTTTCGAAGGCAACTGTTTCATCGGCGATGGAAATCAAGGTACCCGTAAGGCGATCGCCGTTATGCAACAAAAGCGTATCCGCCTGGGCATTGCTCAACGACACTAAAGCCAGCAGTCCTGCCAATTGCATGCAGCAACGCCAACGCATCGCTGAAACCATTCTTCGAGCCATAACGGATGCCCTAGTTAATTGTTTTGATTTTCAGAGCTTCGGGTGAGCTGTTGACCAACCCAGTGGCGCGCAAAATGCTGAGCGGTACGTCCATTGCGCACACCGCGTGCTAGCGCCCAGCGCAAAGCCGCAGCCCGATACTCCTCGAGGTCACTGGCCCAAGACTGATCTTGAGCGTCGAACTCCTTCGCCAGCGTGGCGACCCAGTGGGTCGCCATGTCCAGATATGCCTCTTGTTTGACCGGATAAAATGACAACCACAAACCAAACCGATCAGACAGCGAGACCTTCTCTTCAGTTGCCTCAGACTGATGCAATTCTTCATCAACCATGCGCGCTTGCTGGTTATCACTCATCCGCTCTGGTAACAAATGACGGCGGTTTGAGGTTGCATAAATCACCACATTTGCAGCGCCTGCAACGATCGAACCTTCCAGCGCACTTTTTAATACTTTATACGACGGATCGGTCGCCTCAAACGATAAGTCGTCGCAAAACAGAATGAACCTATAGGGCTGATTCGCCAGTTGCTGCACCACTATATTCAAGTCTGTAAGCGCATCCTTGCCGATTTCTACAACGCGCAAGCCGTGGTGGAAAAACTCCTGCACCAATGCCGCGATAAGCGACGATTTGCCGGTCCCGCGCGCGCCCCATAGCAATGCATTATTGGCGGGAAAACCCGCAACGAATTGTCGCGTGTTATCTACTAACTGCTGCTTTTGCCGGTCTATGTGCAACAAATCGCCTAATCCGGTGGTGGCGATACCTTCAACACTGTGCAGCTGACCGCGCCAGCGTCCGGGTAACCAAACGGCCGCTGCAGATTCGGCCCAATCTATTTTCCGGATAGTTGGCAACAGCGCGAGGGCGCGCTTAGCTAATTCAAGGTAAACCGACTCAGTGGCTTTATGGTCGCTTTTGCTCACATGGTTACCTCGCTAATCTCGGGGGGGACGCTGCATGCTTACGACGTTATCAGCTTGTTTTTGAAACAACCGCGTGTCGCCTTCGCCCGCCTGCAAACTTATTTGACCGGGTTTAAATAAACGCAAAACATATACTTCGGTCTGGCCTTGGTCTGTCGTCAGCAGCAATTGGTCACCGCGAAACACCCACTGGCCGCGCTGCTCGCGCTGACCTTCGATTAACAGGTAGTCGCCAGCAGCGATACCACCCAATAATCGCAACTCTCGCGGTATTCGCGCGGCACCGGAGTCTTGCTCGCGCCAAAGACCGGGCAGATCGATTTGCCGCACCCAACGCAGCCGCGCCTGTCGGTTCATTCGTAGGTAAAGGAACACCAGGACAATGACTAGGGTTGTTACGACTAACGGCATAGCAATAAGACGACAGGCGATTCGACGGATACTCTTGGCGGCGCAGTTTGCCATAGGCTGATACATAAGCGAACATCCACCGCCTACATCAGAATTTACGCTTGCTCACGGGGGAATGGGAGAACGCATGCGCTTTAGCTTTTGGCCAAATCCAAGTCAGTCATACACCGACGTTAAGCAACTGGCACAACATGTGGAGAAGACTGGTTGGGACGGCTTTTGGTACGCCGATCATTTTATGCCGAACGCCGCGAATACTCATGTGCCATGGCCAGAAGCTTGGATTACTCTGGCGGCGATCGGTGCCGGCGTGCCACGGCTACGCATCGGCACTCTGGTAACGGGCAACACCTATCGACATCCCGCTGTACTGGCGAAGATGGCTGTAACTTTGGATCATATTTCCCAAGGGCGCGTAGTACTGGGCCTGGGCAGCGGTTGGCAAGAAAACGAACACCAACAATACGGAATTGAATTCGGCAGTGTTGGCGAGCGTTTAGAAAAACTCGATGAGGCCTGCCGAGTCATTAAAGCGCTGTTTGCGAATCATGAGAGCAGCTTCACGGGCAAATACTATCAGCTGGAAAACGCGACCTTAGAACCCAAACCACTGCAAAAAAATCTGCCTTTGATGATTGGGGGCGGTGGCGAAAAGGTGACGCTGCGAATTACCGCAGCACACGCAGACGAGTGGAACGTCTGGGGTACGGTGGACACACTACGACACAAGATGCGGGTGCTAGATGAGCACTGCGCCGATCTGGGCCGCGACCCTACGACAATTCAGCGCTCTGCCGTAGCTCTGTTATTTATGAGCGAGGACCAAAAAATACTCGATCAGGCCCGAGCAGGCGCCTCTGAAAGGCCCTCAATTATCGGCACCCCTGATGAGGTAAAAGATATTGTGCAAGCCTACGCCGAAGCTGGGGTGGACGAACTGATCGTACCGGACTTTACCCTGGGGCCTACGGAGGCGAAGCTGCAAACTCTGGACACATTTATTCAACATGTGGCGGGACGCTAACCGGCTCGCCAATAAATTCGCATCCGACAGGACAATAATATGAGTGATAAACCCACCCCATCGGAACCGAAACCCGCAGCGACCATTTTATTGCTGCGAGACGGCAGTGCTGGCATGGAGGTCTTTATGGTGGTGCGCCACCATCAAATCGATTTCGCCTCCGGCGCCCTGGTATTTCCAGGCGGTAAAGCCGATCCTCAGGACTTCGACAGCGCGCTGATTCCATTCCTGCATGGTGGACATGCGGACACGGATATGCGCGCAGCACAGGTCAGCGCAATCCGCGAGGCTTTCGAAGAATGTGGCATCTTATTGGCTCGAGAACAGGGCTCCACAGACATTATCAGCGGCGAGCGTCTTGCTACATTGCAAGAATTCCGCGAACCCATGAACAAGGGCGACATCAGCTTGCTGGATTTTCTTAAGCAACAGCAACTGCAGCTTGCCTGTGACCAGTTGGTTCACTTTGCTCACTGGATCACACCACCGATGATGCCAAAGCGGTTTGATACGCATTTTTATCTTGCCATAGCTCCGGCGGATCACTTGGCGTTGCACGACGGCTATGAATCAGTCGACTCCATATGGATCGCCCCGGGAGCCGCCGTCGAGGAAGCTAAATCAGGCAAGCGCACAGTGATATTTCCAACACTGCGCAATTTAGAAAAGCTGGCTACCGCCGACAGCGTCGCCGAGGCACTCGAAAACACCAAGCACTCAGACATTATTCCAGTACTGCCTTGGACCGAGCGCCGAGAAGATGGCCAATACCTGTGCATTCCAGTAGAGGCCGGTTACGCTGTCAGCGAGGAGAAGAT
Source organism: uncultured Gammaproteobacteria bacterium (assembly GCA_913050035.1). GTDB lineage: Bacteria > Pseudomonadota > Gammaproteobacteria > Pseudomonadales > Azotimanducaceae > UBA4421. The sequence goes on from CAJXAC010000053.1 coordinate 19,280, forward strand.
GCCGGAGCGGAATGCTTAGGCCATTACCCAGCTTTTTTGCCCAACTGAATCCGAGGGAACTATGACCGACAACCAAATGCTCTACACCGTGGAAGACCACGTCGCGACCATTACCTTTAACCGGCCCGAACAACAGAATACGATCTCTGGAAGCATGTTGAAGCGTTTTAGCGATTTACTGCTGCAAGCGGATGCGGATGCGGATGTGCGCGCCATTATTATCACTGGCAGCGGCAAGTTCTTTTGCGCTGGTCTTGATCTGCGTGGCAGTGACATCACTGACAATCTTTCATCGGAACGCTCCACACCAACCACCCTAGATTTAAAGAATACGCCGCCGACAGTACTGCACAATCTCGACACGCCGACGATCGCTGCACTTAATGGTTCGGCCGCGGGCTACGGTATGGATCTGGCGCTGGGCTGCGATATTCGCATTATGGCCGACACCGCCAGACTGGCTGCCGCTTTCACAGCACGCGGGGTCGTTCCGGAGTCTGGTGGCACCTGGATCTTGCCGCGCCTGATCGGCTGGTCGCGGGCCAGCGAAATTATCTTTACCGGCAAAACTCTCACTGCGGCCGAGTGCGAGGACATGGGTTTAGTGTCCCACGTGGTCAACAATAACGAGGTCGGCGAACGTGCGAGCATGCTGGCCAAAGAGATCACCGGGCGCGCACCGCTGGCGGTTCAAGCCTCGAAGCGCATGATGCGCATGGGTATGAACGAAACCTTCAACGACCACGTACATCACGTATTCTTACAACTGTTACCGTTGTTTCAGTCCAAAGACTTTGCTGAAGGTATGGCCTCGTTCATGGAAAAACGCGAAGCCGAATTCAAGGGCCGATAAGCACACTACTGATTTACTGACTAGTTACGGAAAGGAGTTGTTATGACAGACGCATACATTATTGACGCCGCACGAACACCACGCGGTATCGGCAAACTCGGCAAGGGTTCACTGTCCGAGTTTCACCCAAGTCGTTTGCTCGCCAAAGTATTTGAGGGCATTGAACAACGCAACGGTCTCAACACCGCCGAAATCGACGACGTCGTTGTCGGCTGCAGTTCCCAAGTGGGTAAGCAGGGTTCTTGTATCGGACGCATGGCGGCTTTAGACGCGGGCTGGGATACCTCTGCCTCAGCAGTAACCCTCGACCGATTCTGCGGGTCAGGTATTACCTCGGTAAATCTGGCCGCAGCCAACATCATGAGCGGTATGGATGACCTCTGTGTCGCTGGCGGCGTTGAAATGATGTCGTATACCGCGACTCTAATGCCTGAAAACAATAACCGCACAGTCGACGGCGGCAATCTGCATTTGCGGGACTTACACCCGCAACCACATCAAGGCGTCTGTGCTGACATTATTGCCACCCTTGAAGGCTTCAGCCGTGAAGAATTGGATGCTCTGGCGGTCGAAAGTCAAAACCGCGCACAACACGCAATGGCCAATGGCCACTTCGACCGCAGCTTAATTGCCGTTAACAACGATGACGGCACAACCGCCCTAGACCGCGAAGAATTCCCGCGCCCAGGCACTACCCTTGAAACACTGGCCAGCCTACCAACAGTGTTTTCGCAATTTATGGATGCGCCGATCGATGATGGCGGTGAAACATTTGCGC
>CAJXAC010000054.1 GCA_913050035.1 uncultured Gammaproteobacteria bacterium
CCGCGTCGATATTCGTGATCGCATCTGCAATCTTTGTTTGAACGCTCGACGTGATGTCCGCGAAGTCGGCATCGTTAATCAGATCATCGAAGCCCACGCCGTCGCCGCCGTTAAAGATTTCGCGAAATCCGACAAGATTGTTGCGAATGTTTGTCAGCGACGTTTCACTGTAGGGTGACTCAATTAGATCAGCGCAAGAATAGGCTGAGCACTCGGCTTTAACGCCGGTGGGAATGCCTACTTTGCGGTCTTTGGCTTCTTTGTCCATGTGGATGATAACGACGTCTGTCAGGGCTTGCAGTGAGGTGCCTGCAGAATCCTCGGCGACAAAGGTCGCCCGATAGTCGCCGCCAGTGGTTGACCATTCGTTAGCAATGGTCGTTGCGGCGTCCGCAACATCTGTCGCTAGGGATTGGGCATAAGTGCAACGTTGGGTTTTTCGGGCAGTTTCGGATAAATCGTTCCATCCAGACGTTGCGCTAATCTGCGGTGCGCAAGAATGGGCAAGAGTTGTGTTGTAGAGCAGGTATTCAATGGCGCTGAAGCCGCGTTGATTGCTCGAACGGGTTGATAGGTTGAAATCGCCACTGGACTGCTGGGCCACTGACTGGTCTAGTCCGCAAGTATTCAAATCGACGTTGGCATATGACAAAACTCGGTTTCTTAACGTATCGTCGTTGGCACCAGCCGGCCCTACCGCGTGTGGCTCGGTGAGCTGGATTTTCGCCATTACATCCAACCACTCCGTCTGTGCGGCTCCCAGAGCGCTGGCTTCGTCTGCGAAACCGATGGCGCGACAGTAGGTTGCAAGGGAACTGGCGTCTGCGGCAAATGCCGTGGCAGCGGTGGCCAGTGACTCATAATTTGGGATGATCACTTTGTCAGCGATATCAGTAAGCATTGCTGGAATATTAAAGTCAGCGGTTGAATCGGACGTTGTGTCATTATCACTGGAGCTGGAGTCGGTCGACGTTGAGGACGAAGACGAAGAACTGCCCGTGGTCGAGCTGGAGCTGGAGGATGAACCACTGGCCGTGCCCGTAGAAGTTTGACCGCTGGAACCAGAGGGCGCAGCCGCTGAGCTTGACGAGCCGCCGCCCCCACCGCCACAGGCGGTCATTAAAGCCACGCTTGATGTAAGAAGTAAAAGTCGCAGTCGCACAATCATTACACTCATCCTAGTAAAAAATTTCTCTGGAAAAAAAAGGGGAAAGAGTAGGTCTCTTTCCCCCTGTTCTGAGATTCGATATACAAATGATATCGAAAATCATTCTCGCTAACAAAGGCTGGATCTTTACCAGACTTCGACAACTGCCGCGTCGAAGCCGTAAGCGTCTTGAAGCATAGTCCTCGCTGCTTGTAGCCCTGCGATGTACGCATCGATGGCTTCTTGGGCTGTTCCTGTGGCAGGCGTTCCTCCCTGAGAGCCATCAGCTAGTACGGGCGCATGGCCGAAGTTCGAGTAGATCGTATTCAGATTGGCTAATGCAGCGTCATCAGCCCTGAAGGGTGACCAGGGGCTAAATTGCAGGCCCAGCGCGAAACCAACCATCTCGCTCCAATGCTTGCCGAGGTCTTTGAAGTTGCTGGCGTCCGCGAAAGAGCCGTCTGAAAAGTTACCCATATCGATGATCACATCATTGATATAATGAATTACAGTCGCTGCTACACATTTCTCCATAGCCATGCCTGCGATTTCTGCTTGGGCTGCAACTACGGCTTGTTGGGAGGCCGACATGCTGCCGCTGTTGGTTGCTTCGCTGATCACGTGTCTGCCGAGTACGAAAGCGTCGAAGGCTTCTTTTGACAGATTGGTTTCACCAACACCGTCGTCATCGATGTCCAATCGGTCGCGTTTTGCGCAGTTTTGCGAAATACCAAGGTTGTATTCAGACCGCACATCAATAGTGCCGTCGCCATTGATGTCGTTGTAGCCATTTTTCCAACCGTCTCTGCCGCTTTTACCAGCGGCTTCATTGTCGGTGAAATCGTTGTTGTTTCTCGCAGCACCGTAGTAACCAAACGCCTCATCCCAGTCATGCTCTCCGGCACCGTACTTTTTCGTGCCTTCTTGACCCAAGGTATTAGCAAAGTCTGTTTGCAGATAGTCGTTAGTGGTTTGCGATAAGGTCACCGCGCCGAGTAAGAACTTCTGTAATAGCTGGCGATAATTTCGACCATGCGCATCCGTTTGTGCCTGGTCGATTGACACCGTCGCTGGGCCAGCCACTGTGGAGACAGATAAATCCGTTCCATCAGTCGCTTCAGTTGCGAGTTTGTCAATCCAGTAATCGACCAGCTCTATGGGTAAGGGAGTGGTATCCATTCCTTCTGTCCAGCCGATAAACTCGTCGTTAATTAGCTTAGATGTTTCACCACCTCCCTCGCCGTTGCCGCCAGCGATTTTACCGTCCAGATTTTTGCCGGTGCTGATATCGCCGACTGTAGCCGCGTCAGTTAACGCTTCTCCACCCTTCGGGGTCCAGACCACCGACAGTGAATCATCCCCTTCGATCCAGACGTTCATTGCCGTTTTGTAATTATCATAGGTATCGCCTTGCTCAGTGACGGACGTCATAGTGTCCACCAAACCGAGAATAAGCATGTGGCGGGCCGTTTGACCTGTATAGCTAATAGAATCAGTCGCTGTCGCATCATAAGCGCTGGGGAAGCCCGCATAGGTTGTCGGGATTTCAGTATCACAGGCGTCGCCAGTACCATCACCGTCGGTGTCCGTCTGGTTGAAGTTGGCTGCGTTTACGCAGTTATCACTGTTGTCGCCAATGCCATCAATATCAGCATCACTGGACTCGCTAGCATTAGTAGGGAATGCGTCCAGCGAGTTTTTGACTCCGTCTCCGTCGGCGTCTTGTTGTGCGTAGGGTGTGGCGTCGTCAGAGCAGGCTGCCAGGAATCCTATCGCTAGAGCGAACGCCAAGCGTGTTATCCCTTGATGAATGCTTTTGCATTGCATGTTTCTCTCCTTAATGTGGGATGACTTTCCGCGGTGAAATGGGTAGGAGGTGTAATCTTTCCCAAGCCGCGAGAACGAAAATTAGTGTCGTTAACGTATCAACGAACTTTTTGGTCCGTTGGAAACATTATCAAGCGGCTATGATAATAAGAATAATTCGCATTATCAATATTATTTTACGGCCGGGATATGCTTTTTCAGCGTCAAATAAGGTGGGACTTCGATGGGCAGGAGCGCCCGCAGCGCAGGTCTGCGGGCGTTATCTCAGGCAATGGCCAAGATCAGAGTTATTGTTGATCTAAGCAGCGGCACTCTTTAAAACGTTTTCTGGTGACGTTTCCCCGTATGGGTCATCGGCGCAGTCGTCTTCCCGACCTGGCTCCTCGAACCATTTTTCAATCACTCCGTCGTCGATAATTGCTGCATAACGCCAACTTCTAGGGCCGAATCCAAGGTTGTCTTTCTTTACAAGCATACCCATTTGTCGGGTGAATTCTGCAGAACCGTCGGGAATTGCTTTGACACTAGAAATATTCTGGTCCTGCAGCCATTTATTCATTACGAAGCTGTCGTTGACGGAAATAACGAAAATTTCGTCGATCCCAGCCTCGGTAAAGTCTTCGTAAGCACTTTCAAAACCGGGGAGTTGATAGGTTGAGCAGGTCGGGGTGAAGGCGCCGGGCAAGGAGAAGATTACACACCTTCGGCCTGCAAAAAGATCTTTGGAGCTAACATCTTGCCAGCGAAAGGGGTTGTCGCCACCGATTGATTCGTCCCTGACGCGAGTCTTAAAGGTGACTTGGGGGATTTTGATACCTTCTTGCATCGATAACTCCTGTGTTTGGTTATATAATCTAAATCACAATGATTCGTATTATCATATTATAGTAGAAGGGATTCAATCTTTGTTTAGGCTTGGTGGTCGGATCCGGCGTTCTCGCCCGCATTGGCGCTGGGTCAGGGTGGTTCGGCGGATGCTTTCTACAGTTGACCGTGCCATGGGAAAAACGTATTTTTTGAGACTTAACAATTTCCCGACGTAATAAAAACAAAAGGTCGATACGATGAGTGAAGCTTTAGAGACAGAGGTGCCAGTATCTTTTGAGCGCCCGGGCGCTGAGATGGACAAACGCAAGGGTGATATCCCACCAGCTTCCGCAGTGCCGCTAGACGAGATCAATCCTGTCTGGAATCGTCTGTTCGCGGAAAATCGTAGCCTTGAGTACTTCGAGCGGTTGCGTCGTGAGGACCCTGTACATTTTAACGAGTCAGAGATTGCGGGCCGGTACTGGTCGTTGACCAATTATGAAGACATAAAGGCGGTCGACACGGACCACCATAACTTCTCTAGCGAGCAGGGTATTACCCTCGGCTTCCCTGTTGACCAGCCCCTGCCAGAGGGGGCCCTCGACATCAAACTGTTTATAGCGATGGATCCGCCGAAGCACGATGTTCAGCGACGTACAGTTTCACCTGTAGTTTCCACACGTAATTTGGCGGGGATGGAAGCGCTTATCCGAGAGCGCACAGGAAAGGTCTTAGATTCATTGCCCGTAGGTGAGACGTTTAATTGGGTAGACAAAGTTTCTATTGAGCTGACCACACAAATGCTCGCCACCTTGTTCGATTTCCCGTTTGAGGAGCGTAGCAAGCTAACTCGTTGGTCTGATGTTGCTACTGCTGTGCCAGGCGCTGGTGTTGTGGAAACTGAAGAGCAACGCCGTGAAGAGCTCATTGAGTGTTTAATGTACTTCACCAACATTTGGGAACAGCGCAAAGTGAACCCAACGGGTGATTTTGTGTCTATGTTAGCCCACGGTGAAGACACCAAAGACATGGAGCCGCTAGAGTTCCTAGGTAACCTGATCTTGCTCATCGTTGGTGGCAATGACACCACTCGGAACTCAATGAGTGGTGGTGTGCTGGCGCTGAATCAGTATCCGGCGGAATACGACAAGCTCCGGGCTGATCATTCTCTGATTCCTAATATGGTGGCAGAGATTATTCGTTGGCAAACCCCGTTAGCCTACATGCGCAGGACGGCGAATAGCGATTGCGAAATCCGCGGAAAGCAAATCAAAGCCGGCGATCAAATTCTAATGTGGTACCTGTCAGGTAATCGCGATGAGTCGGTATTTGAACGCGGTGAAGAGTTGATTATTGATCGTAAGAACGCGCGCAATCATCTGTCGTTTGGGTTCGGTATTCATCGCTGTATGGGTAATCGGGTTGCTGAGCTCCAGCTGCGCGTGCTGTGGGAAGAGATCATGAAGCGCTTCGACAACGTTGAAGTGGTTGGTGAGCCCACGCGGACGTTTTCTTCATTTGTGAGAGGTTATACCGACCTACCGGTTCGCGTGCATAAGCGCGCCTAGCCTCCTTTGCCAGAGACTGTTTCGGTCTCGTATTAACGAACTGCCCCTGCCAATGCGCGGGGGTGGATGACTTTTTTTGCATCAAGGTGGTGTCGTTGATGAGACCTTTTCTTAGTGTCCGGAGGGGTGTGCTCGCTGCTCTGGCTGTGCTTTTTTCCGGCTCCAATGCGTTAGCCGCCCCATCTATGAATGCTTCTGCCTTATCGCAAGAGCCGAATCTGGATGGCGATGTAGCTAACGACCCGGCTTGGAATGCGGCCGTGGCTGCTACCGGGTTTGTCCAAGTGCGGCCGTTTGAAGGTCTGGCTGCGAGTGAGCGCACAGAAGTGTTTGTCGGCTATTCAGCCGATACCTTGTTCATTGGCGTGATTTGTTACGACCGCGAACCGGAAAAATTGATTATCTCCGATGGAGGCCGTGACTCGATTACTCCAGAAGTTGACAACTTCGCCGTGGTATTGGATTCCTTCAAGGATCGCCAAAACGGGTTCGTGTTCTCCACAACTCCTGGAGCAGTGCAGTTCGACGGCCAGGTAGTAAAAGGGGGGGTTGGCGGTTTTCGCTCCGGTGGTGGTGGGTTCAACCTAAATTGGGATGCTTCTTGGGATGTAGCTGCGCAAGTAAATGAAGACGGCTGGAGCGCAGAATTTGCTATTCCGTTCAAGTCGTTGAGGTACGGCGGCGAAACCGTCCAGGACTGGGGGATCAATTTCCACCGCATCGTCGCGCGACGTAATGAAGTCTCATTTTGGGCGCCGTTAGACAGACAGCACAATATATTTAGGGTGTCTGATGCCGGCACTTTAAAAAACGTATCCGTTCCAAGACAGCGCAACTTCAAAATCACGCCGTATTTATTAGGCCAATCTAGGAGGGGTGGAACTTTAGCCGACAATTCTGAGAGCGATACAGACTGGGGTTTAGACGCCAAGTATATGCTCACGCCAAGTCTGTCTCTTGATCTTACCTACAACACGGATTTTGCCCAGGTCGAAGCGGATGATGTGCAGGTTAATCTGGATCGTTTCAGTATATTTCTGCCCGAAAAAAGACCGTTTTTTCTTGAGAACGCGGGCCAGTTTTCGGTCGGGAACCCGCGGGAAGTTGAATTATTTTTTAGTCGTCGAATCGGTATTGGCAGCGGCGGCATTCAACAACCGATCGAGTCTGGTGTGCGTTTATCAGGGAAAGTAAGAGGATCGACAAACCTAGGCTTGCTGCATATGCAGACGCAATCCATTAACGCGCTTGCCGGCAATAGCTACTCGGTAGTACGCGTTAATCAGGAATTGGCTAATCGTTCCTCTCTCGGTGCAATTTATGTAGCACGTCAGGGCGAGGGCGATCAGGACTATAACAATACTTATGCAGTTGATGGTCGCTGGGGTATCGGTGATGAGATAACGGTTTCAGGGTATTTGGCACAAACCGAAACTCCAGGTAGGCGTGGCGATGATCAAGCGGGTAGCCTGCGGGTTGGTTGGAATTCCCAGGCTTGGACTAATCATGTGGCTTACTCGAAGGTGGGTGAGAATTTCAATCCAGAAGTCGGGTTTTTGCGACGCTCCAATTATGAAAAATTCGACTTTATGATTTTTAATCGCACCAGGCCGTCTGATTTGTGGGGTCTTTTTGAGCTGCGGCCCCATATGTATCATCGAAGTTACTTTGATACTGACGGATATCATGAGTCGGGATTTACCCACATAGACAATCACTTTGAGTGGCACAACGGTTTGGAAATTCATACGGGAATAAATCTCACCCACGAAGGTGTGCGAGAGCCATTCGAGATCAATAAGGGCACATTCGTGCCGGCTGGAGAATACGATCACAAAGAATCGCAATTAGTGTTTATGACGGATCGTAAGAAGGCCCTTTCCGGATCGGTCAAATCCTATATCGGAGGATTTTATGGGGGCGATCGTGTTGCTGTAGAGACGAAGGTAAATTACCGCCTGGGTGATGCGTTTACAGCTGCTCTGACGTGGAGTCACAACGACATAGAACTGCCGGCCTTCGCCGCATCGGATGGCAACCCTGCAAGCGTTGGCGATTTTGAAGTCAATGTTGTGCGTTTGCGCCTTGGATATTCTTTTTCGCCAAAGATTCTTATCCAAGCGTTAGTGCAGTCTGACGATCGTTCAGATCTTATAGCAACAAATCTGCGTTTTTCCTGGTTGCAGGCGGCGAACGCGGGACTATTCTTGGTCTACAACGAGGTCGACGACGACAGCATTGTTGGTGCCATGGAAAAGCGTCGGGAGATCGCCATCAAGTATTCTCGAATACTTGATGTGCTGCGATAGCTCGCCAGTTTAAAAAACGCTACGAACACCGCAGAGTGGCCGGCTTTTAGCGGCGCAGAAGGACGCTTTGCTATTCGTCAAAGTGCACCAGGATCCCTGCGTTAGCGATGATCAGTTCATCACTACTATCATCCGCAGCATCAATATTAAGGCCGCCAGTGCTCGGTTCCACTGTCACGGTACCGTAAGGAATCTCTTTGGCGACGGTCGCACAGTCTACCAGGTGAGGTTTCGCGACACCGATTTTTACCGTGATGTGCATATCTTTGTGAGATTTCCCAAGAGGCTTGAAAAAATTTAACGATGAGTGGCGCAAGGCGTCGGCAACGGCGCGGCAGGCGGCTTTAGTGTAATCACTGCCGTGGACATCCACCCCCATGCCCATTTCGGTAAGGTAGCGAATCTTGGTCATAACAATGTCTCCTTACTATCGTTCACAGCGACCTCGACCGAGTATCCTAACAATTCATCCAAGGGCCTTCGTATGAGGCGTAGCTAAAGACAAACTAAGCTGCACCGACAAACGACGGGCCCTAAACGCGACGTCGATGTTTGCTCATTGTCCATCTTTTGACCCAAATTTATGAGAAATATTGGGTCAATTATGATGAAAATTTTTGAAGCTTTTTTTGCACTAATTTGGCTATTATCGCGCTCGCGAATTTAGGCTGCTCGAAATAATTAGTAGCAACGCATTGGAAATGGGAAGTTACAAACGCGGCACTCGTCGAGTTTTGGTGCAGCCTGGTTGCGATGTTGATCTGCGCTTATAAAGCGCGTGATTGCTGGAGAATTTAAGGTTTACAGAAGCCGTTCCGTCTCTTTTCGAAAGAGAGCATGGTTTTGGTATTTTTGTCTATAACTGTAATTAAATTGAGATACGAAGTATGTCTGGTGAATTGACGATATTAGATGGAGGCATGGGCGCCGAACTGATTCGGCGAGGGTGGCCGTCAGGGGGCTTGTGGTCGGCGAAAGCTTTGTTGGAGAAACCTGAAGTGGTTCGAGCCGTTCACCAAGACTACGTAAGCGCAGGTGCGCAAGTCATTATTACGAATTCCTACTCTACGGTCCCCAGCTATTTGGCAAAAGAAAACATGCAGTCGCGTTATGTAGAGCTCACCGGAATCGCTGCCCGCTTGGCGCGCGAGGTGGCGGACGCGGCCCCAGCCAAGGTTCGGGTTGCCGGTTGCTTACCTCCTTTGAGCGAAAGTTATCGGCCTGACCTTGTGCCGGAAGACGATGAATCGAGGCCAATCTATGCGGAGATTATCAAAGCGTTATCTTCAGAGGTGGACTTATATCTTTGTGAAACCATGTCGTCTGTTCGCGAGGCGGTGAATGCGGCATCCTCGGTGCGCGCGACTGACCCAGATAAGCCACTATGGGTGGCGCTTACGCTAGCAGACGAGCCTGGCGGCGGTTTGCGTAGCGGTGAAAATATGGATCAGGTCGTTTCGGCGTTAGAGCCCTACGATGTAGACGCTTTTTTGTTTAATTGTACCGACCCGACGGCCATCTCGGTGGCATTGGAGGAGCTAGTGCCCCTCACGAATAAGCCTACAGGTGCATATCCAAATCGTTTCCATGTTCCACCAGGATGGACGTTAGACAATGAAATTTCGGTTGAGCCAACTGAGATGACGGTAGAGCAGTATCTTGATTTTGTTGGAACCTGGCGCCGCTCTGGGGCGACCATTATCGGGGGTTGTTGTGGTGTTGGCCCGGAGTTCATTGCTGCCTTGTCGGCCTAAGTTGAGTATCCAACGATGGCGATTCCGGTAATTCTTGATACCGATATCGGCACCGACGTTGATGACGTCTGGGCGCTGGCGTTTTTGCTCCGCTGTCCCGAGTTAGACATTCGTCTGATCACCACGGCGACTGGTGATACCCATCATCGCGCGGCCTTGGTGGCCAAACTGCTGGGTGTTGCCGGCCGTGACGATGTGCCAATTGGCGTTGGTTTGCCATTAGACCCTGCACCCCTTGGGCATACCGGTTGGTTAGGCGACTATTCGCTAGAAGACTATCCGGGGCCGGTTTTTGCCGATGGTGTGGGCGCGATTTGCGATACGGTTATGAGCAGTGCGGATCCGGTAACGATTATTGGGATTGGTCCCTTGCCAAATATAGCTGCGGCTCTGGTGCGCGAGCCACGGTTGACCGAGCGCAGCAGCTTTGTCGGCATGCACGGTAGTTTGCGCAGGGGTTATCTGGGTGCGCCCAAGCCAATGCGTGAATACAACGTTAAACAGCATGCGCTTGCTTGTCAGGCTGTATTCGCAGCGCCCTGGCACAAAACCATTACGCCCCTAGATACCTGCGGCAATATTTTGCTGCAAGACCAATACTTTGCCGCCGTTGCCCAGAGTACTTCGCCGCTTGCTCAGGCAGTGATGGCGAATCACCAAGAGTGGTTTGAGGTGGCCTCAAGCTGGCCCATGTTAGGGGATTTGTTGCGCGCAATGGATCCGCGTCAGCAGTCGTCGATACTTTATGACTGCGTTGCGGTTTACCTGGCATTCTCGCGGCACGGGCTGAAAGTTGAGCAGTTAAATGTTCTGGTCACCGACGATGGACGTACTTTGATAGATGATATGGGCCACCCAGTGGACTGCGCCACAGAGTGGGATGATGTTGACGGGTTTTACCAACTGTTAAGCGAACGTTTGTCTTAATCAGAGGTGTTTGATTCCGCGGTCTGCGTGCCGCGCAGAAACTAGCCGGCTATGGCCAACCGCCGAGCATGATGCTGCAGCAAGCTATTGCCATTAAGAACTTTGAAGCCTATGTAGATATGGCAAATCTCTGTTTTTGCTATTTGGTTAATGTTGCTCTGGGGTAAAGTGGCTGTTTTACAAGTCAGGTAAAGGAGAGAGGAATGCGCAATCAACAGGTGTTAATCGACAGTTTGCCCCAAGGCAAACTCAGTGCCAGCAATTACCGTTTAGCGGAATCTGAGATTGCGCCACCGGCCGCTGGCGAAGTACTGGTGAAAACTACGGCGTTTGCAATTACTGCCGGCACTCGGGCGGGCCTGCAGGGCAGTGCCAGCTACGCCGGTGCGCCGACTACCGGCGTGGTGATGAACAGTACCGGTGTTGGTGAGGTGGTCGAGAGCACTGTTGCAGAATTTGCAGTGGGTGATGCGGTTGTCGCGCCTACCGGATGGCAAACCCTATCCCTGCACGAGGCACGGGCATTAACCAAGATTGATCCGTCCCACGACCCGGTGCACTACCTTGGGCCGCTCGGAGTGAACGGCCTGACGGCCTACTTTGGGCTGTTGCACGTGGGACAGCCAAAGACCGGTGAGACAGTTATGGTGTCGGCGGCGGCCGGGTCCGTTGGACACCTAGTTGGACAGATGGCGCGCCTTAACGGGTGTCGGGTGGTTGGTGTGATGGGCAGTGACGCCAAGGCGCAGGTGCTCGTAGATCAACTGGGATTTGATGTGGCGGTGAACTATAAGGACGCTAATTATAGGCAAACCCTGAAAGAGGCCACAGCAAACGGCGTTGATGTCTATTTCGACAATACCGGAGGCATGATTTTGGGCTCGGCACTGTTCCGTATGAACGTTGGCGGGCGTATCGCGTGTTGTGGAGTCGTATCTCAGTACGATACCGATTCGCCAGAGCCTGGTCCGCGCGGCATCCCTGGATTGTTGGTTAATAACCGCATCACTATGCGAGGGTTTCTGGTCTTTGACTTCGCGCAACACTACGCGGAAGCGCGGCAGCAAATACACACTTGGCTGCAAGCCGGCGAACTCATTAGCTTGACTGATGAAGTCAGCGGCCTAGAGGCGGCTCCAGAGGGATTTGTAGATCTACTTGCCGGCGGCAATGTGGGCACAAGAATCGTCAGAATCTAGGCGGCACCGACATTGGTGCAGGTCGATTAGAGGGCGGGAATGAAGCCGGCGGATCTGTTGATCGTGGTGGTGGTAATGCTGGCTGTGACTTATTTGGGTCACCGGCTCAGTGGCAGTATCACCAATCGGCGCGGGTTTTTTCAAGCAGACGGATCGCTACCATGGTGGGCCGTATCAGCGAGCATCATTGCCACCGTGGTCAGTGCGGTGACCTTTGTATCGGTGCCTGCGGCAGTATTCGCTGATGGCGGCGATCTCACCTATTTCCAGGTCATTCTTGGACTCGCTGCGGGCAAGGTTGTGGTTGCACGCCTGCTGGCCAAACCTTTCTACCTAAGTCAGGGGATTAATACGAGCTACGAGTACATTGGTGCGCGGATCGATGCACCCACCGGCGAGTTCTCAATGTATCTGGGGCTGTTACTAAATTTGATCAACTCCGCAGTGAAATTGCTTACAGCAAGCTTGGTGCTGGATGTTATCAGCGGTTGGGGGCTGCCCGGATGTGCATTGTTTGTGGTTGCAATCAGTATTATCTGGAGCGCCTTGGCAGGCATTAAAACTGTAATCTGGACTGACTTTCTGCTGTTTGTATTGTTTTCAGTGGGAGCTGTTTTCGCACTGATTTTCGTCAGTTTGAATATTCAGCAAAGCCTCGGCGACGCTATTATTTGGCTTGACGCACAGGCCAAGTGGGTACTATTTGATTTTGATACTGACCCGACCAAGCGCTACACCATATGGGCGGGGATTATTGGCGCCGTTGGTTTGAGTATTGCTCAGGCCAGCACTCAGGGCACTTGGCAGAGAGTACGCGCTTGCCGCAGCGTGGGTGACGCGCAAAAGGCTTTCGATGTGGCGGCGCTCTTTTATATCGTTCATGTGGTGATTCTGGGTGTCGGGCTGGCGCTCGCAGTGTTTTATGCAGAGCGGGGGGTACCGGTTGAATTGGCCCAGCAGCTCAGTGAGTCGCCGGACCGAATTTTTCCTTACTTTATTGTCAACGAACTGCCGGTGGGTATTTCTGGGTTATTTATTGCGGCGATTTTTGCCGCTGCAATTTCGACTCTGGATTCGGCGTTAACGGAAAGTTCGGATTTGACCGTAAACCATATTTACCAGCGTGTGCTACCGAATAAAACTGAAGCCCACTATTTATTGGCTTCGCGACTGCTTATGGTGGTTTGGGGGCTGTTGTTCTTTGCCGCGGCTATGTTTTTCAGCCGCTATCAGGGGGTTGGGCTTTTGGAATTGACCTTTAAGTTACCTAACTATTTCTACGGCGCAATTTTCGCCAGTATTGTTCTGGCGCGTTATGGTATCGGCAGATTCTCGACGATTATTCTGGGGTTCGTGCTCGCCACGGTGAGCGTGCTGATTATGGCGAACGCCAACGTCGCATTCTTTTACTGGTGTCCGGTTTCAGGCCTGCTTATGGTGGCCACGGTGTGGGCTCTGGATGGGCGCCGTTGGGAGACCACAGGCGTCGTAACCGGCTAACGGCTACTGTTACTTTATCGGCCCTGTTGGTGCTGCCAGTTTGGGCATGTGCATGATGGGTTTTTTGTCAGGCGTATAACGGCGTTCTGGTTGTTTTTTGCGGTCGCGCTCAGTAGCGCGTTTGGGTTTGCCGGGCTGTGCCGGTGGCCGAGTGGTCCTGGGTGTAGTCCGGCGATTATTCTCAAACATGGGTTGATTGAACGCGTTCACGCTGTGATGCCTGCGCGCACTTCCATGGCTGGGGTTCTTCTTACTCGCAATTACCTTGGTGTGGCGACCACGGTGTTTTCCTTGCGGGATAGCATCTGAGCCATGCCGGCTGCGTGACTTATGATTGCGCCGATGCTTTTTGTGCCGCCAACGCTGTGTCCGGGGATGATGCGCGTGCCGATCACGCCATGATAAGAACACGTGCCCATTTACTCCCCATAGCGGGTCGTTCCAGAACGGGTCATACCAAAAAGGGTCATACACCGATCCGTGGTGATAGTAGGGGTCGAAGCGCGGGTAAGAACGATAAACTACGGGCTGGTATTTAGTTCGATGGATGATTTTATGGGTGGGCGCTGGGCTTACTTCCACGACGTTGCGCGGTTGGTAATCCGGCACATGGATCAACTCAGGATTGCGTTGGCGGATGCGAATAAAGTTACCATCGTCCTCCACAACCAGATGCTCATTGCTGGATAACGCCTGACTCTCTGTGGCACTGCGGCGAAAGGCCTGAATAGCAGTAAGCACATCTTTGTTTTGCTGTGCTACGGCCTGATGCAAGCGTTCAGTCCATTGCAGATCTTGATCGAAGCGCAATAGCGCCTGGGGATAGTGGGTTAGCGCTACAACACTGGGATGCCAGTCGGATTCGTAATCGATTGAAGTGTTGTTAGCGCTTTGTTGCATAACCCGGCGCGCGGCGCTAATCGCCTGCACTGGGTGTGCTACCGCGCCCAAAACCAAGGCCAGTAAGTCATCGGAGTAAAGGGCGATGGGACCCACGAGTTCGGTTAGTTCGGCCCTGTCGAAATATTTAGTTTGAGGCGGCTCTTGTTGCTGTAACGCAGGCTTAACATCCACAGCTTCTTCCCCGTAAACATAGTCGGTATAGAGCAACCATATACAGGCAAGGATCAACAGCACTGGCGACACGCGAAACAAATTGCGCAGTACGTAGATAGATTCAAGCTCTTTCTTTTGGTTATGTTGGTGCATCGGCAGGATCCTCGCTGATTTTGCCTAAGAATATCGCGCGTAAGCTGAACCGAACCTTAATGGGCACCGGCAGACTCGCGGATTATCGGCGCGGCAATTTTACTAGCCGTGACTTGGGGCGGGGTGGGGTGGGCGCCAGCGCTTGTACTTTTTGATACAGGTAATCGGTGAGCGCTTGTCGAGAGTTGAACTCTGCCAGGGTTTCCCAGGGCAGCGGATCACCTATTTCGGCGGGTACGCTCTGGCCAAATTTTTGCAATACCTCGTTGAGTAATAAAGCCATTCGTAGGGGCTCTGCCACATGAGATGCCAGATGAAACCGGCGACTGTTCTGGCCGTGGAAATATACCGGTACTACGGTGGCATTAGCGTCGCGGATTAGCTTCGCGGCGAATGTTGTCCAAGGAGCATCTACCACGCGACCAAAGCCCTTGCGATCTGCAGTAGACACCAGGCCAGATGGAAAAATCAGAATAGGTATGTCTTGATTTAAGTATTCCAGAGCCAAACGTTTCGCGTGGATGTTGTTTTTCAAAGCAGCCTTGGTTTCGCGGAAATCGATGGGTAAAAAGTAGGCTGCCAGATCGCGATCCTGACAAAGCATGGCGTGAATCAAGATGCGAAAATTGCCGCGTGCCTGTAGCGCCATTTTGCACAGGGCCATACCGTCCACCACACCAAAAGGGTGATTGGCGACAAAAACTAGAGGCCCCTGTTTGGGGATTTTTTGCACTTGCTGCGGATTGAATTGGGGCTGAATGCCAGTGGCGGTGAAAGCCGCATCGAAAAACTCTTCAACAGCGAAAGGGTGGCGCTTAAGTTCGCGATAGATGGATTCGATTTTGCGCCGACCGAATAAAACTTCGATGCTGGTAATAAACTGTCGAATCAGCCATGGATCGTCTGGTTGCGCGTAAGAGATGCGAGGATCGTCACGCAGGTAGGTTTCGAATTTAGGGTCGAGTTGTGCTTGATTCATAAAGACCGTCTCGTGCCGGGCTATCCGACTGCTGATGTTCAGTGATCTTTAAAGAGAATGCTAGAAACAAATTGTGACCTTATTATGATTCGTTAAAGCCGCTGTATGCTGGGTTGCAGAGCTAATTTCATATTAGACAGTAAAAAAATCCGCTGACAAACTCTTGCAATCGTCAATTCAGACGCCAAGATATAAGGATGTTTGGGTTCGTGGGGTGCCGCAAACCGAGCAAGTTTTGTTGCTTGGCGAGCAAAAACACACGAACGGATATAGGTCGCGTATAAAACGCGTATAAATTGAACTAAGTTCAGAGGTTTGCATGGCTTCAAGAGATTATAGAACCGCATCCGTCGCCAGTTTGTCGGCGCTGGAAACTAATAAGGTGTTGAAGAACACTTACTTACTTTTATCAGCGACGCTCGGCTTTAGTGCCGTTATGGCAGCGCTTTCTATGTCAATGGGGATGCCCGTTGGCGCCTACATGATCTGTCTGATTGCCTCCATGGTATTGGGTATGTTTGTGCTGCCGCGAACAGCCAATTCTGGCGCCGGCCTTGGCGTGATCTTTCTAGTGACCGGTCTATTGGGTTTTGGTCTTGGGCCAGTGATCAGCATGTACCTAACGCTGAGCAACGGTGCTCAAGTGGTGACCACGGCATTGGGCGGCACTGCAGTGATGTTTCTGGGTCTCTCAGCCTACGCCGTAACCAGTAAGCGTGACTTCAGCTTTATGGGTGGCTTCGTTACTGTCGGTTTGTTTGTAGTCATTGGTGCAATGATCGCGAATATTTTCATGCAGTTACCATTGCTGTCCTTAGGCTTGTCCGTTGGTGTGATATTGCTAATGAGCGCGCTTATTCTGATGCAGACCGGTGCGATAATTCGTGGTGGCGAGACCAACTACATTATGGCGACTTATAGTCTGTATCTGAGCATCTTTAATATCTTCATCAGCCTGCTGCAAATACTGGGTTTAACTAGCGGTGACGACTAGGTCAAACCGCATATCTTAATTGGTGCAAAAACCCGACTCAGCGTCGGGTTTTTTGTAGCTACAATAATCTCTGGGGATTCCAATGGACTGGTTGCAGATTCTCGCCGTGGCGGCGGGCATTTTGATGTTAGTGGCCCTGTGGCCACGTCTAAAGCACTGGCGCGAGAATAAGGTTGAGGCAGAGCCGGGAGACTGGTCCAATGCGATCTTTATTCTCGGCCTTGTAATGCTATTTGTGCTGTTACTGGTAATGTCGGTTCAGTAATTAGCGACCGGTCAGAGTGGTGTAGACCTTGGTCAGCTGCTCCGGCAGATCTTCTATTTCGTCTAAAACCAAATAACGAGCATCTGGGCACATCTTCTTCAGATAATCATGCCCAGATTTGTCCACGGTAATGCAAAAGGTTTCCACGCCTTTCTGTTGAGCTTCCAGCAACGCCCGTGCCGTATCCTCTACCCCGTAGCTGTGGTTGCCCCGTTCCGGTCCATAGTCGCTGTCTTGAGGAAACCCGTCGCTGATAACGATCAGCACCTTCATTGCATGGCCAGATGCCATGAGTTTTTGGCTGCTATGACGTATCGCAGGCCCCATGCGGGTAGAGCCTCGAGGGCGCATGGCAGCAATACTGTGCAAGGTTTGGCGCGAAAATCCATCGGTGAATTCTTTGGCCACGAATATTTCTACGCAATCTTTGCCGTAACCAGAGAACCCGTAAATGCCGTAATGGTCGCCCAGGGCATCCAATGCGGCTGCCATGACGACCATCGCCTCTTGTTCAAGGTCGATGATTTTACGCTCTGGCTCGCTGGGCTCTTCCTCTTCAGGTTCCAGGCCGGAATACCAACCTGCGCGCAAGTCCACTTCTTTGTCTGGATCGTAATCTGACCAATCTCTGGGTTCTGGCGGTTTTATTGGGTCATCCGTTGATGCTGAAAGATCTACCAGAAAGGCCGCACACACATCCCTATTTATGCGCTCTTTGCGCGAGTAGACGCGCTCGTCCGGGCTCTGGCCGGCGCGAATGTCTTGGCGCGCCTCAATAACCGCATTCAAGTCCAGTTCGTCGCCATCTTGTACACGACGTACGCGTTCCAATCCTGCCGGGCGAATCTGTTCCAGCTGGCGTTGCACCATGGGCTGGTAATCGCGAATTACACTCTTAAGTCGTGCCACCGCCTCAAGCTGGGTTTCGTTGGGCTCGTTGTCTGCCAAATGCAGTGGCTCTTCGAATACCCGGCACCAAGCTCGCAAGTATTGTCTGTTCAGATAATCCCACTCGTCGTAGCGAAAGCTACGCGCCTCAGTTCGGTCTGGCCCCATCGCGTGCTGGATGGACGAGCGTTCCATATCCACCCGCCGCTGCAGGTTGTCGCGTTCCTCTTTGGCATCAGTAATGTCCAGATCGGGTTCGCGAATGCCACCGTCGCCGGCCTCTCCCGGTACCGCTTCAACATCTTCCTCTGGCATTAAGGGCGCGGTTGAGCCCTGCGCCTCGAGCTGCTCCTCAAGTTGTTCCAGTTCCTCTTGCCAGTCTTCTAGACGTTGCTCGCGGTTCAACCAATCCACTAAGGATTCGTCTGTGTTGGCGAATTCATGGTCGGAATCAATACTGTACTGGGCACAGACGTCCTCGTAGCAGGCGCACAGTTGCGCGACACTGTCGTAAACCGAGTGGTCGACCTGCAGTGCTAGTTGTTGCAACCGTTGGTAAAGGTCAGCCCAAGTTTGATCGGTAGCGGCCAGGGGATCGATTTTGTCACCCAAGAGCCAGCCCTCGGCGACACCTAGTAGATCTGTTTTGATTTCCTGTTCCTGCAGTTGCTGCTGTTGGAATAGCTCGAGGTGTCTGGTCAAGCCAGGATAGCTGCGCAGCAGGTGGCCTTGTATACGCATATGCTCGAAACATAAGAACAACCGCTCCGCCAGCGCCGGCAGCGAAAAACAATCAAATAACAGTCGATAGTCGCCTGTTCTCGGGCTGTAGTCTGGTGGTTGCTGGTAGCGCTCTGCCAAGGTAGGGATGCGTTTCAGCGCTTCATCCAACCTAAATCGGAAGGTCCCGCACTCTCGTTGACCCAACTGCTGCATAACCAGCACCCGATAGGCTGCGGCATGATCCGTGGTCAGCTGCTCTGGCAAAAATACGCTGTCATGAGTTTGTGTAGTAGTACTTAGGTCAATATTCAGTCGTGGGTTAAGGCTGAATTCATCGCGACTGCGCAGATGCAGGTAATGCCCTGCTATCCCTTCGGTAAATAGGGCCAGTGGCGCTTCTATGTCGGCGAGTTTTACGCTCAAAGCAATGCGTGCGGTTAGGGCAGCACCACATCAACGATGTCGGCGACCGCTTGTTGAACATTGGCATCGTCAGAAATTGCGCTGACGATGGCGGCTTCGGAGGCACGGCGCGGTGCAATGCCGCCGGCAATAAGTTCTCCGGTGTAGATCAGCAGGCGGGTGCTGACGCCCTCTTCAAAACCGTGTTGTTTGAGATTGCGGACGCGCTCGCCGATCACCGCCAGCCGCTCCGCCGCGGTGGCATCGACCCCGGACTCGTGGGCGATAATCGTCGCCTCGGTTTGCACATCCGGGTAGTCGAATTCAAGGCTGACAAACCGCTGCCGGGTACTTGGTTTCAGATCCTTAAGCACGCTCTGATAGCCAGGGTTATAGGAAATAACCAAGAGAAATTCGGGGTGCGCCTCAATTAGCTCCCCGGTCTTGTCGATAGGTAAAATGCGGCGATGGTCGGTTAGGGAGTGGATGAGGACCGTGGTGTCTTTTCTTGCCTCAACAATTTCGTCTAAGTAGCAAATCGCGCCAGAGCGCACTGCCCGGGTCAGTGGTCCGTCAGACCAAATGGTTTCATCACCCTTCAGCAGATAGCGTCCTACCATATCGGTCGCCGTGAGATCCTCGTGGCAGGACACGGTAATCAATGCATGCTCTGTAGTGGACGACTTATTTTCGGCCAATAACCAAGTCATGTGCTCGACAAAGCGGGTTTTCCCGCAGCCGGTAGGGCCTTTCAGCAGCACTGGTAATCGAGCCGCATAGGCAGCCTGGAAAACTTCGACTTCGTCGGCCAAGGGCAGATAGTAGGGTTGATCAGAGGTCATAGAGAACTCGCTGTCTGATGCCATGAACGCAGCAAAGACTACTCATGGTCGTGTGTTTATTTTGTGGTCGATCATGCCCAAGTGGCGGTTCATGGTTTACAGGGGGCGGTTCGACTATACCGAAAAGTGCTAGAGTGATCGCGCCAACCAGAGTGAAAGGCGAACAGGCATGGCAGAAAATGATGATTTACTCGACGCCACAACGGCCCTAGTGCCGCCATTGCTGGGCGCTTTAGACGCGCTGCGGGCCGCAGGCCGTTACATGAACCCGCCGTCTTTACCTGAGCTGGTTGCGGCTATTAGACCGCAACAATCAAGCCTTGCTCAGGGCCTCGATATTTTCCAAAGCATTGACTGGCCTGAGCACTTGCAAAGCTTTGTCGATGCAGTCACACGTAGCGCTGTGCAAGGGCTGCGCGCCTTTGAGTCTTTTGAGCAGGCATTAGCGGCGCCCCAGCCTGCGTTTGTCGCTTATCGTGCGATGGGTTTAACCACCAAGGCGATCGAGGCGCTATATCCCGTTGCAGCGATGCTGCCGCCGGTTAGTCGTTTTTATCTTGAACCCGAGCAGCGTGATAATGGCGACTTGATTCAGCGTTTAGCCGCGGTTGCTGCGGACAAAGAAGGTGTCGGCCTCATGCACGCGAATAACGCCAGTGATGAACGCGGCGGGTTTTCGGTTTACGTGCCAGAATATTATGCGGGGGAAACAGTGCCTCTGGTGCTGGCTTTACACGGTGGCAGCGGTCACGGCAGGCAATTTATTTGGAGCTGGTTGCGCGCTGCGCGTTCCCATAATTGCATCGTCATTGCGCCGACATCGGCAGAAAATACCTGGTCACTTATGGATCCGGCGACAGATGCGCAACGCCTCAACAGACTAGTAGCTTACGCCCAGGAGCATTGGAATATTGACCCTCACCGAGTGCTGCTTGGTGGTATGTCCGATGGCGGTACATTCTCCTATGTTGCAGGATTACAGGACGATACTGCATTTACCCATCTAGCGCCTTGCTCAGCGTCGTTTCATCCAATGCTGGTGTCAGCAGCCTCAGCCGAGCGATTAATGGGTTTGCCGATTTACCTTATTCACGGTGCTTTGGATTGGATGTTTCCTGTGGATGTGGCTCGCACCGCTCAGCAGGCGCTACAAACAGCTGGCGCACAGGTGGTTTATGCGGAGGTAGAAGATCTATCCCACACGTATCCTGAGGAATACAGCGCCAAGGTGCTGAATTGGCTTATGGAACCTGCAGCAGCGTCATGAGCCCAGAAATTGTTGGGTTTGATACGCGTTATGCAGAAGCTTTTGCGCGACTGAACTATCAATGGATTGAACATTATTTCGCGGTAGAGGCTGAAGATCGTCGGGCTTTAGATCATCCTTTTGAATACGCCATAGCACCCGGTGGTGAAATATTCTTCGCCCTGCTTGGGTCTCAAGTGGTGGGCT
>CAJXAC010000055.1 GCA_913050035.1 uncultured Gammaproteobacteria bacterium
CAACTGACTCGGTATTGACGCTCGGAATGCTCCAGTCTAGATTCATGGAATCCGCGGCCTTGGCGATGAAGACCGCCGCGATCGACAACATGCAGAAGACCAGGGGTCTGACCCATAGCCGCTCCCCAAGTCGCCGAGAAATAAATTTGAGCCGATCAATAACAGCCATGGAGCTATTCCCCTAGTCGATTGTCATGCCCTATAACGCTTTTAGCAGAGGCGCGCGTTCTGTTGCGGCAAAATCCAAACCCCTTCCCATATGGACATTGGAATTTGAAGCTATTCTTTGATGCGGTTTATCCATGACTTTCCATGGCATTTAACCCTCGTCTTTGCCGCGTTTCGTATTGCGGCGTCGATGCGTCAACAGCCACTGGTTATGTGATGATAGCTTATTCTGGCAGGCCCTCGAACATGGGGATTTCCTCTGCCTTCCCATCCCAGGCGGCTTTGCTCGATGAAAAGATGTGCGCAGTTGGCAACATAGTGATTTCAGTGTCCAAACATCCTGCGGGGATGACGAGCAAACCTTCGACCTGTGTGTTTGGCAATGCTGAACCACACAACTTACAAAAGCTTTTGTTGTGGCGAGTACCCGGGAGCGTAAAGGCAGCCACAGATTCTTTACCAGCCACCCAGGTCAATTTAGCTGAATGTGAGAATAGATTTGCCGCATGAGCCGAACCTGTATCTTTTTGGCAGTGATGACAGTGACACAGATAAAAGCTGTCAAAGTCGCCTTTTACCTCAAATCGCACAGCGCCACACAGGCAAGAACCCAAATGATCTGCCATTGGTTATCCTTCTCTCTATTCACTGCAGGTGGAGCACACATAATGCCTCAATCACTGGCGGTCGAAACGTCGTGCATGCTATCCAGAACAATGCTCTTTCTGCATTGCACAATCGGCCTTGGCCTTGTTATGTGTGTTTATTTGAAGTTTTACTATATTTAAGGCACAAAAAAAGGCAAGCCATGACAGCTTGCCTTTTTTAAGAATTACCGAGCTATCAAATAGCTACGATATTCTCTGCCTGAAGACCTTTTTGGCCTTGAGTAACTTTGAACTCAACCAGTTGACCTTCAGTTAATGTTTTAAATCCCGAGCTAGCAATTGCACTGAAGTGTGCAAATACGTCTGGACCAGACTTTTGCTCAATAAAACCAAAACCTTTTGATTCGTTGAACCATTTTACGGTACCAGTAGTTGTATTAGACATAATAAATATCCTGTATATGAAAAGTATAAGAGTGCCTTCGTGAGACACGAATAAGCGGGAAATATAAATTGAAATTTAGAAACTACAGGACGAAGAACTACAGAGAATACGACGAAATGGAGATAATCAAAATTGATTTACTTTCAAGCTGCGGACACAGTATAGGCCAGACTGGACAAAGTCAAACTATTTCCCAGGCTCGCGACACATAACGCATAGGGTGTAGGACAAGTGAAGCAAAGGGGGAATGCGGTCCCGCACGACCCACTTGTTAAATGCTCGGGATTAGTTCGCCGTTGCGGGCTCCAAAGTCCAAAACACCCAAAACCAATTTATTGAATGAAGGTTTTACCGAAACCGACCACCACAGAGCAATAAAAAACCCGGCTAAAAAGCCGGGTTTTTTATTGATGGCGGTGAGGGAGGGATTCGAACCCTCGATAGGGGATTAGCCTATACTCCCTTAGCAGGGGAGCGCCTTCAGCCACTCGGCCACCTCTCCGGTGCGGCGCATTGTAACGTGAAAGTACTGGTGGTTGTCGATGAGATTTGGGTTCTCAGCGGCGATTTATGCGGAAAATTTAGTCGTCTGTTGTTTCTTGTTCCGCCCCTCGCTCGCCAACCAGTCCGTACTTTTTTAGATAACCGCGTAATTGATGGTAGGTGAGTTGCAGGTTGTCTGCTGCATCGCGCTGGTTGTATTTTGCCGCTTCCAGTGCTGCTTCTATAATCTGGATCTCGCGCTCGCGGGTGTCTTGCTTTAGGTTGATAGGAAACGTCAGTAGTGTGGTGGTATCGCCTATGTTCGCGTCTTTTGATGTTTTTTGTGTTGGGCGATAGGGTGATGCAAATGGGTCGAGGGTAATCTCGCTGATGGCTTTCTCCTCGGTCATTCGATAGACCGCGCGCTCAACGGCATTCTTCAATTCACGGACATTGCCGGGCCACGGGTACTCTTGCAGGGTCTTTTGGGCCTCTGGGCTGAAGCCAGGGAAAACCGCACGCTCCAGTTCCTTGGTCATGGTGATCGCGAAGTGCTCGGCAAGCAATAAAATGTCGTCTGTTCTATGCCGTAACGGGGGAATGGTCAGTACATCGAAGGCCAGGCGATCCAATAGATCGGCCCGGAACTTTCCTTGCCGAGCGAGTTCTGGGAGGTCTTCGTTAGTGGCCGCGACCAGTCGCACATCACACTTAATGGTTTTGCTGCCGCCTACTCGTTCAAATTCGCCGTACTCGATAACTCGCAGTATTTTTTCTTGTACGAGTACAGATGTATTGGCCAGTTCGTCTAGAAACAGTGTGCCACCGTGGGCGCGTTCGAATCTGCCATGATGGACTTTGTTGGCGCCGGTGAAAGCTCCCGCTTCATGGCCGAAGAGTTCGCTCTCCAATAGCGAGTCGGATATTGCGGCACAATTGAGCTTTATAAATTGCCCCTCCCAGCGATTCGACAGAAAGTGTAGGCGGCTGGCGATCCCTTCTTTGCCGGTGCCGCGCTCGCCGACTACCAATACGGGTTTGTGCAATGGGGCAACGGTTGAGGCTTGCTCCAGTAGCGCAGAAAATTCTGGGGATTCGCCGATTAGGCGCTCGTTCTCATTCATGACGAAAATGACCAGTTAATGGTTAAAAAAGCTAAGCGAATCGAATGATACGCTGATGCGAAACATAAAAGCTATATAATTCAGACATTTATCGTTCATTAAAAGTTGGCACGATTACTGAAAACGGCATAGGGCGAACGATAAAACTGTCGGCAACAGTTAAACAATCGCTCACTGGAGCTAATTCCATCAGGGATTGCGACTAAAGCATTTGCCGACCAATGGTGATTAAACACGGAGGCGTAGCAGAACATGAGCATATTTTCGCGAATGACAGACATTGTGAATTCAAATCTCAATGCGCTATTGGATAAGGCGGAAGACCCGGAAAAAATGGTGCGCCTGATTATTCAAGAAATGGAAGAAACGCTAGTCGAGGTGCGCAGCACGTCGGCGCGGGCGATTGCTGATCGGAAAGATTTGGAGCGCCGTGTGCAGTGGCAACAAGACGAAGCAGGTGAATGGCAGCGCAAGGCTGAAGTTGCTGTCTCCAAAGGCCGGGATGATCTTGCTAAGGGTGCGCTATCGGAAGCAAAAAAGAGTGCCGAGCAATCTGAATCATTGCATGGCGAATTGGAAATTTTGAACTCAACCCTTGCCAAGTTGGGAGACGATATCAGTGCCCTGCAGGAGAAGATCAAAGACGCCAAGGCGCGACAGAATGCGATCATTATGCGTGGTAAGGCCGCACACTCGCGCTTGGACGTTCGCCGCACTCTGAGCGACCACAATATTGACGGCGCCATAAGCCGCTTTGAGCAGTATGAACGCAAAATGGATGACCTCGAAGGCCAGATTGAGTCCTATGATTTGGGTCAAAAAAGCCTGGCAGATGAGATCTCAGAGCTCGAAGACGATGAGAACGTAGATGCCATGCTTGAGGACTTAAAGGCACGAATGGCATCTACCGATGGGGCTAAGGAGCAAGCTGCTGGCGGCTCGGTAGCATCTAAACAAGATAAGCAGTAACGTTATCCGTTAGCTTCGACTTATATTGTTTTTGTTAGGAACGGTTCATGGACAGCTCACACATAACTGCAATCATCCTGGTGCCCAGCATCGTGTTTATGGTGATTGTCGCCCCACTTTGGGTGTGGTTGCACTATCGCAGCAAGCGTCGGGCGCAAGTCGCATTGACTGAGAGCGAGCGCGACAATTTGGAGGCGCTGTTGCTCAAATCTGAGGCGATGATGGAACGCATTGATACTCTGGAATCGATCCTTGATGCCCAA
Source organism: uncultured Gammaproteobacteria bacterium (assembly GCA_913050035.1). Classification (GTDB taxonomy): domain Bacteria; phylum Pseudomonadota; class Gammaproteobacteria; order Pseudomonadales; family Azotimanducaceae; genus UBA4421. Next base: position 4,061 of record CAJXAC010000055.1, read on the forward strand.
ACACCTGAATGGCGCAAACATGACCGATAATTCACACCAAGGGCCACGTAGCAGCGAAGGTGCGGGGTCTGGAGCAGAGACGGAGGGCGGGTCACCTGCCCACGAGTTCAATCAAGCGGTTGAACGTTTGGAGTCATCCTTGCGGGACTTGGTTGATTCGAAAAAAGACGCGAGCTTGCGTCAGGCGACATCGCTGATCGATGAGGCCAGTTCGCGTCTGCGCAGTCAAACGGCCGAGGACGACGCTGATGCAGTATCCCGTCGAGCCAAACGTCGGCGGCACAGGCACCGTGGTCTGCGGAAGCGGCGGATGGTGTTACGGCCTGGTAGCGATCACTTGTATCGGGGGCCGAATAAAAAAATAGGTGGGGTATGCGCCGGATTCGCGCGATACTTGGGCATAGAGATATGGACGGTAAGGCTGGCTGCGGTAACCGGCTTAATTTTTGTCCCGGGACTTACCTTGCCTGCATATATAGCGGCTTGTTTTATAATGGACAGCGAATCTGGGGATGGCGCAGCGGCAACCAGGCGCGGCCGCGGGTTTGTGAGGGCGCGTCGTCGGCAGTCCAAGAGCAGTGTAGGTTTATCCGAAGGAATTGAGGGCGCAAGAGTAGAGCAAGGTTCTGCCAGCAATACTGCGCACACGAGCGGGCAAACCCGACAGGCTGGGGAAATACTGCAGTGGCCGCCCCGTCGAATGCTGACCCATAGTCGGGCAGAGCTAGCCCAGGCAGAGTTGCGTTTACGCAGGATTGAGTCCTTTGTGACCTCGGATCAGTACGAACTGCACAAAGAATTAAGAAAAATGGAGCAATAAAAGCGATGGATTTGTGGACGATGATTGTGCTGGTGGTTGCAATTGGATGCGGGGCGGGTGTGGCCGAGTCGTATTTTAAAACTCAGCGCGCAAAAAAATCCCAGCAGCCTGCAGACGAGGCAACGAATAAAGACCTGGCGGAATTACGCCAACGGGTCGAGGTGCTCGAAAAAATCGTCACGGATAGAAAGTACCAGCTGCAACGTGAGTTGGATCAGCTCTAGCATCTATCAGTTTAATGCCCAGTCAGATAAATCGATCCGGGCGGTCAGTAAATACACCGGCAATTCCCATTCGCTGTAAGCGATCTGCTGCACGTTTTGAATTTACCGTATAGGCAAGAATCGGCAAGCCACTTTTACGAATGTGCTCGCAGCGCCTTGCTGTGACAATGCGCGACGACAGGTTGATGCAACACGCGGCGAGCTCCGAGGCAATGGTGTTTATGTTGTCGTGCCAAGCGTGGAACAAAGGTGCCACGTCCGTATGCTGATCTATTTCCCGAAAGCGCCTTAGTTGCCCATGGTCGAAAGACGATACTAAAATCGGCAGGTGCGGATATCTTTGCAGGGTCTCAGCTACCGCTGCAGCCGTTGCCGGACCTTTAAGCTCCACATTAACCCCAATCGTTTTGTTTAAGATCTGCGACTGTTGCGTAACCAAATCCAGTGCTTCGCTCAATTCAGGAATGACAGCGTTATTTGTGCAGCGCAGGCCGCGTAATTCGGCATCGGTTAAATCTTTAATCCGTCCGCGGCCGTTCGTTGTGCGGTCGACAGTACTGTCGTGGATGATCCATTGGGCGCTTGCTGTGGCCCCCTGTTGCACATCCAGTTCAATGGCTGCGCATCCGAGATCTATGGCGCGCTGAAAGCTCGGCAGGGTGTTTTCGCTTTCCAAACCGGCAGCGCCGCGATGGCCTATGAGTAAAAAATCTGTGGCCGTGAACAAAGCGTTGAATGCAGACATCGGTGATAACTCACTGGGGTCAAAAGCCCAAAGGCTGGTAGGATAGCGTGCATGAGTTATGAAGTCTTAGCGCGTAAATTACGGCCCAGTGATTTTTCTGCCTTGGTGGGCCAAGAGCACGTGGTGAAAGCGTTGAGCCATGCACTAGACAGTGGCCGTCTGCACCATGCTTATTTGTTCACCGGCACCCGCGGGGTCGGTAAAACCACCATCGCCCGAATTCTCGCTAAAAGTCTGAATTGCGAAGAGGGGGTTAGTTCTACGCCTTGCGGGCAATGTTCAATTTGCCTCGAAGTTCAAGAAAATCGGTTTATGGATCTGATCGAGGTGGACGCGGCTTCGCGCACCGGTGTCGACGATACTCGGGAGTTATTAGAGAACGCCCAGTACATGCCTACTCGGGGGCGCTATAAGGTGTACTTGATTGATGAAGTGCACATGCTCTCAATGGCGAGCTTCAATGCTTTGCTGAAAACTCTTGAGGAACCTCCAGAGCACGTAAAGTTTCTGCTCGCAACCACCGATCCGAAAAAAGTGCCGGTAACTGTACTCTCCAGATGTTTGCAATTTCAGCTGAAGAATCTCTCAGCACAAATGATTGCTGACTATCTGGTACAGGTATTGGCGGATGAGAATATTAAGTTCGAGCAGGCTGGTGTAGAAATTCTTGCCAAGAGCGCCCAAGGGAGTATGCGCGACGCACTGAGTCTCACTGACCAGACTATTGCCTATGGTCAGGGCAAGCTAATGCACGCGGATGTGGTGGGTATGTTGGGCGTGGTAGGCCACGATGAAGTAACGGCGTTACTGGAAGCCATTGCTGAAGGTTCTGCGTCCAATGCCATGGATATCAGTGCGCAGTTGGCGGAGCGCAATAACGACTTTGCCGATGTACTTCGAGAGCTGTTGGAGGCGCTGCATAAGATGGCGGTAGATCAGGCTGTGAATGGCGCCGACAGCCTTTTTGATGCGGAAGAAGTGCAGTTGTACTACCAGATCGTGCTGGTTGGCTTGCGCGATATAGAGATCGCACCAGACCCTCGCAGTGGCTTCGAAATGACACTGTTGCGAATGCTTGCCTTTGCACCGAAGCCGGACAGCAGCGTGCCGCCGCGTCTGCGGCAAACTCCGACGGATGGGGATGAAGAGGGCGCCGAAGCGCCGCGCTCTGGTGATACCGACAATGACGCTCCGGTTGCAGGCTCAGAGAGTGCTCTTGAATCGGCACCATCTGCCAGTACCGCCGAGACTTCGGTAGCAAGTATTGAGTCTGTGCAAGCGGCCCCGGAGGGTTTTGTTGCTGACGCGCAACTATTGACCCAATGGTATGAATGGGTCGAGCAGATCAACGTTACGGGTGTGGCGAAAATGATTGCTGAACATGCGGTGTTGAAGGGTTTGCAACTGCCGTCCGTTGAGCTTGTGCTCAGTGATCAACACGATACCTTGCTGAATGAGGCACAGCGCTTAGCGCTTGGTCGTGCACTGGCTGAATTGCTGGACGAACAGGTAGAGCTTGTGGTGTCCACTGCGCCTATAGCCAGCGAAACGCCAAATGGGCGTAAGGCAAGATTGCAGCAAGAACGTCAATCCGACGCTGAAGCGGCATTGCAACAGGATTCAACAGTGCAAAGTTTACTCAGCGAATTCGGTGGAAAGATTGAGGCAGTGCGCCCCCGCTAGGCACTGGCGCCGCCCTTTCGATGAGCAATGTGAGTAATAAAATTCATAAGAAAAGCTAGGACGATTAGTGAAAGATTTTGGTGATCTGATGAAACAGGCGCAGCAAATGCAGGCGTCTTTGCAGGACGCGCAGGCGCAAATAGCGCAAATGGAGGTGCAGGGTGAGAGCGGCGCCGGCATGGTAAAGGTCGTGATGAATGGTCGTTACGAGGTCAAGAGTGTTGTATTGGACTCGGCGCTGCTGTCTGAAGATAAAGAAGTGTTGGAAGATCTTTTGGCCGCTGCATGCAACGATACTGTGCGCAAAGTAGAACAGGCGCAGAGCGAAAAAATGCAAGACATTGGCGGTGGTTTGCTTGGCGGCCTCAACTTGCCGTTCGGAAAAATGCCCTTCTGATGGCATTAATAGATGATCTCGTTGATGCGTTAACAGTGCTCCCCGGAGTGGGTAAAAAGAGCGCACAACGCATGGCGCTGCATTTGCTGCAGCGTGATCGGGGCGGTGGCACCCGTTTGGGTAATATTCTTGGGCATGCCATGCGTGACGTACGGCAATGTCGAGTATGCCGCAACTTGACTGAAACCGAGGTTTGTCGGTTATGCGACGACCCGCGGCGTGACAGTAGTTTGCTCTGTGTTGTTGAATCACCGGCCGACGTTTTGGCGTTAGAGCAGGCTGGCGGCTACCGGGGTTATTATTTTGTACTGCACGGCAAGTTATCACCCATCGATGGGATTGGCCCTGAAGAACTGGGTCTGGAATTGCTGCAAAAGCGAATAGCAGAGAACAACCCAGACGAGTTGATTTTGGCCACCAACCCAACAGTAGAAGGCGAAGCTACTGCGCACTACATAGGGCGTCTAGTCGGCGACTCCGTGGCCAAAGTGAGCCGCATAGCGCATGGTGTGCCACTCGGTGGCGAAATTGAATATACCGATGGAGGCACACTGTCTCATGCCCTACAGGGAAGAAGACATATCAATTTACTGGATTGACAGCGATGAAGAGTTAGCGCGGGCTGTGGCGTCTTGGTCGCCGGTGATCGCACTGGATACGGAGTTTATTCGTACCAACACTTTTTATCCGATTCCCGGACTTTATCAGGTCGCTTCAGGCGCTAACGTATTCTTGCTCGATCCGCTCACGATTGAGAACTGGGAGCCGTTCAAGCGTTACCTAGTGGATACAGACACACGAATTATTATGCATGCGTGTCTTGAGGATCTAGAACTCATCTATGCGCATTTGCAGACCGTGCCAAGTAATGTATTCGATACTCAATTGGCAAATGCCTATGTCAGTGAGGATTACAGCCTCAGCTATGCGCGTCTCGTGGAGCGATATCTTGGTGTATCGCTTGATAAACAGCAGACCCGCTCTGATTGGTTGCAACGCCCGCTATCGGATGATCAGTTGCGCTATGCGGTAGATGATGTTGTGCATTTGGCTGCCGCTGGCGAGATGTTGGGCCAGCAACTGCGCGATCTGCAGCGCTGGGACTGGTTTCAGGAAGACATGCAGCAACGCTCTGCCTATGAAGAACCTCGGCCCCAAGCCTATTACCGACAGGTCAAGCGAGCTTGGCAACTAAATTCAAGTCAGTTGCAAGTATTGCAAAGACTCTGTGAGTGGCGAGAAACGGTAGCGCGGCGGCTAGATATTCCGCGTAATCGGGTTGTTTGGGATGAGCATTTATTTGCGTTTGCCCAGTCACACGCTTTGACTGAGCCGACCTTAGGCAAGTTTCTTCCTGCAGCAATCGTGCGCCGCTTTGGTTCGCAGTTGATAGAGGTGCATCAGCGCGAGGAACAATTCGACCAGCCCCTAGAATTGCTGGACCGGCCGCTCAGTCCATCTCAAGGGGCGCGGTTAAAAGTGCTGCGGGATCTTGCGCGTGAAGCCGCCAACTCACTTGGTCTGGCTCCGGAACTGCTGGCGCGAAAGAAAGATGTAGAAGCTTGTCTCCGCCACTTCAATGCCACCGGTGAATTGAGTGAAATCTACTTTGGGTGGCGCAAAGAAGTTGTTGGCAAAGGTTTCTTGCAGGTGTTGGAGGCTGCAGTATGAATAAATCGACGGAAAAACTTCCCAAAGAATGCCCAGTCATAATTTTCCGCAGTAGCCGTAAGGCGGATACCTACCTCTATATGCCAGCGACCGCGGAATTTGAAGAATTGCCGGAGCCTTTGCGCAAACAGTTTGGCGCGCCGATTTACGTCATGGATCTAGTATTAACTGCAGAGCGGCAGTTGGCGCAAGTAGATGTGCTGCAAGTCATGCAGGCGATGGTAGAGGATGGTTTCTTCCTGCAGTTTCCACCGCCGACGGTGCCGGCTAATGCGGATTTACCCGAGCAACTGACAAAGTGAGCCAATTCTGGCAGGTCAAGGCATTGGCGGAACTCTCGGAGGTAGAGTGGGAAAGCTTATGCGATGGCTGTGCCCGTTGTTGCATGGTGAAGTTGCAGGACGAGGACACGGACGAGGTGGTCTATACCTCGATCGTATGCGATTTGCTTGATCAGCAGGCCTGTCGATGCACCCGTTACCCAGAGCGTCACACGCTGGTGACAGACTGCGTGGAACTGTCCGTAGAAAAAGTCAGCGAGTTTCATTGGCTGCCAAAATCCTGCGCCTATCGGACGATTGCTGAGGGTCGAGACCTTGAGTGGTGGCATCCGTTGGTGAGCGGCGATCCTGAAACCGTTTTCACCGCCGGTATTGCGGTCCGCGGCAAGGTGGTGGCAGAGTCAGAGGTTCTAGCAGAACAAGAGCAAGATATGATTGTTCGCTGGGTCGAGATGTGAAGGGTGTAGGTAAGAGCATGTCAGATAGTGACGTATTGTCGTGAATGCGGACTTGGTTTGGCAGATCATTATTGCCGCGAGTGCGCTGGGCGCTGTAGCCCTATGGCTGACGCTCTGGTGGATGGTACCGGCGCGGGGTCGATTCGGTGGCATTTGGCGCTGGCTGCTTGTTGCCGCCGCATTATTATTTTTCCTGCTGCCTGCGCCGGTTCCGAATTTTTCGGGGGCTCAGGCGCCTGCTTTTGTGGTCATGATCTTTGAAGCGTTCTTTCAGCGCGCCGGCGAGCCAGAGGAGAGTATGCGCAGACTCCTCACTGGTGGTGTGGGGCTGATAATGCTGGCTGCGCTGTGGTTATTGTTGCGGCGATTCGTGCGACGCTAGTTAAGGAAATGCGCCGATTTTGATAAAAAACAAAAAATCTACTCCGTCTGCTGCAAATGTCATTGTTGCATGGGGTAGTTGTGCTCGACTAAAGTAGTCGGCTTCACCTGGGCGCTATTGGGATGCGCACAGCATAGTTTTAGGCCTATTAAGTTTTGCTTTGTAGGGAATAACTCACACTAGATTCATAAGATAAGAGAGCCGCTGAATGATTTTTGATAGCACTGATTCCTACATCTCGACTGACGAACTGAGTATGGCCGTCGACGCCGCAGTGCGTTTGGAACGCCCCCTGTTGATCAAGGGAGAGCCTGGAACGGGTAAAACCATGTTGGCTGTGGAAGTGGCCAAATCACTTGGTATGCCCCTGCTCGAATGGCACATCAAGTCTACTACCAAGGCGGTCAACGGCTTATATGAATACGATGCCGTATCACGTCTGCGAGATTCCCAACTCGGTGATGAGCGCGTCAATGACATTCGCAATTACATCAAGAAGGGCAAGCTCTGGGAGGCATTCGAGTCAGAAGAGCGGGTAGTACTGCTGATTGATGAAATCGACAAAGCGGACATTGAATTCCCCAATGACCTATTGCAGGAAATCGATCGTATGGAGTTCTTTGTCTACGAACTCGGCGAAACCGTTAAAGCAAAGCAGCGGCCGATTGTCATTATTACTTCGAATAATGAAAAAGAATTGCCTGATGCGTTTTTGCGTCGTTGCTTCTTCCACTTTATTAACTTCCCAGATCGCGAAACCATGCAGCAAATTGTTGATGTGCATTTCCCTGGCGTTAAGCAAGATATGGTCAAGGAGGCGATGGAAATATTTTTCGACGTGCGCAAGGTTCCAGGACTGAAGAAGAAGCCTTCAACATCGGAACTCATTGATTGGCTGAAATTGTTGATGGCAGACGATATTCCAGATGAAATTCTTACCAACAGAGATGCCAGTAAGGCGATTCCGCCGCTTTACGGCGCACTGGTGAAGAACGAACAAGATGTGCATTTGCTTGAACGCCTGGCGTTTATGAATCGTCGCGACAGCCGAGGTTAAACCGTGCTAATTAATTTTTTTCTAACGCTAAGAAAATACAAGCTCCCGGTCACAATACGGGAGTTGATGGATTTGATTTCTGCGCTGCAGCATCGTTTGGTATACGCCAATGTAGATGATTTTTATCTGCTAAGCCGTACCGCGTTAGTAAAGGATGAAAAAAATTACGACAAGTTTGACCGTGCTTTTAGTGCCTACTTCAAAGGCCTTGAAGATCTCAACGGCCTGTTAGAGAGCTTGATTCCAGATGAGTGGTTGCGCCATGAGTTTGAAAAATCTCTGACCCCTGAGGACCTTAAGCAAATTGAATCTTTGGGCGGCTTGGAAAAGCTTATCGAAGCATTCAAAAAAGCTAAGGAAGAAGCCGAGAAGGCCGAAGCTAAGGAAGGCGAGGAAGGTGAAGACGGCGACAAGGGCAATGCTGATAAAGAGGGTCGAGACGGCCCCGGCGGCATGGGCAAGGGTAAGAAAAAGAAAGCCAAAAAAGTTTGGGATGAGCGGCAGTACAAGAATCTGGATGACTCCGTTGAACTGGGTACTCGTAATATCAAGATGGCGCTGCGCCGCCTGCGCAAATTTGCGCGTACCGGTTTGGAAGACGAACTAGACATCAACGATACTATTCGCTCCACCGCGCATAATGGCGGCATGCTCGATATTAAGATGCGCCCAGAACGCCGTAATACAGTTAAAGTTCTATTGTTCTTGGATATTGGTGGGTCGATGGATGCCCACGTGAAAATCTGCGAAGAGCTGTTTTCCGCGTCGCGCACTGAGTTCAAGCATTTAGAGAGCTTTTACTTTCACAACTTCATCTATGAGTCGGTTTGGAAAGACAACCGACGACGTATGGCAGAAAGATTGCCTACCCTAGAAATACTCAACAAGTATTCGGGCGACTACAAAGTGGTGTTTGTCGGTGACGCAACCATGGCACCCTATGAGATTACCCATGCGGGTGGCAGCGTCGAGCATTGGAACGAAGAACCTGGTGCAGCCTGGATGGGTCGCTTCAGTGAGATTTACGACAAAGTAATTTGGCTCAATCCAACGCCTCAAGAGACTTGGGAATACTCATCGTCGGTGACGATGACGCAGGAATTGGTCGGCGGCAATATGTATCCGCTGACGATCAAGGGCCTCGAGGAAGGAATGAGCCAGCTGTCCAAATAAGGAGCACTTGGGTTAATTTCACTGCTCGGTTCATAAACTCGTTATTATGAGTGGCCTCGATCAAAACACGCTGATGAGGCAGGACTACTTTGCGCTGCGGCGCGCCAAGCCCGGGGCCTCCACCGACGCTAAGGTCGCAGCATCGCAAGCGCTGCTGGCCCAGCGCCAATTGCTGGCCCAGCGACTTAATCTAGCTCCAATGTCTGGGTTGCCGGTAAGCGATGCGGCGGCGCAGATAACCGCAGCGATCGCTGAGCATCCTGTTGTGATCATCGCAGGGGAAACCGGATCCGGTAAAACCACCCAATTGCCGAAGTTTTGTTTGCAAAACGGACTTGGCCTGACCGGCACCATCGCCCATACCCAGCCCCGTAGAATTGCAGCGCGAACGGTGGCCCAGCGCATCGCGTATGAGGTGGGGACGGAGCTTGGCGAAGCCGTTGGCTACTCGGTACGATTTTCGGACCGGAGTAATCCGCAATCGCTATTGCGGGTCATGACCGATGGGTTATTGCTCACTGAAATACGCAGGGATCGTTACCTCAACGCCTACGACGCCATCATCGTGGATGAAGCGCATGAACGCTCACTGAATATTGATTTTTTGCTGGGTTATTTGAAACGCCTTTTAACCCAGCGGCGCGATCTAAAGGTCATTGTCACTAGCGCTACAATCGACGTGCAGCGGTTCGCCGACTATTTTGCCGGTGCGCCTGTCGTTGAGGTTGGCGGTCGATCCTTTCCAGTGACCACGCGGTATGTCGATACTGAGACAGATACGCAGACGAAGCTGGTTGAAGTGCTGCGTACGATCGATGCCACGCCACCTGGTCGCGCGCCAGACGTGCTGGCTTTTTTCGCTGCAGAGAGAGAGATTTTTGACGCTGCCAAAACACTGCGTATGGCGTTTGGAGAACGCTTTGAGATTCTCCCGCTGTACGCCCGTTTGTCCCTTGCAGACCAGCGGCGCGTATTTAATCCACAAGGTTCCAAGCGACGCATTGTATTGGCGACCAATGTTGCGGAAACGTCATTGACGGTGCCGAACATTGGCTTTGTCATTGATCCGGGATTTGCGCGAATTAGCCGTTATAGCTACCGCTCTAAACTTCAGCGTTTGCCGATAGAACCGATCAGTCAAGCCAGCGCCAACCAACGGCAGGGCCGTTGTGGTCGTATTGCTCCTGGTATCTGCTACCGGCTGTATTCCGAGCAAGATTTCAGCAGCCGTCAGGCCTATACCGATGCAGAAATACGTCGCGTAAATTTGGCCTCGGTAGTCCTGCAAATGCATGCCTATGGTCTTGGAGATATCGCGAAGTTCCCATTTGTCGACCCGCCAGAGCCGCGCGCAATCAAAGATGCTTTGCGATTACTTACGGAACTGCGTGCGCTGCAGGGCAGCAAAATTACCGCCTTGGGGAAACGCATGGCGCGTTTACCGGTAGACCCGCGTTTGGCGGCGATGCTTATGGCTGCAGGGCCGCTTGGCAGTCTCAACGAATTGTTAATTATCGTTGCTGGACTTGCTGTGCAGGATGTTCGGGAACGGCCAGCGGAAAAAGCCGGGGCGGCTGATGCGGCCCATGAAAAATTTATTGATGAGCAATCGGATTTCTTGAGCTATTTGAAACTGTGGTCTTGGATCGAAACACAGCGCGAGCAATTATCTAATAGAGGTTGGCAGGCTGAGTTACGTAAGCAGTTCGTAAATCCGCTGCGAGTGCGCGAGTGGCGCGAGATACATCGGCAATTGCGCACCGTTTGTCGGCAGTTAAAGTTATCGTTCAACACTAAGCCCGCGAATTATCGGCAAATTCACGAAGCTGTGGTTGCCGGATCATTGAGTCAAATAGCGTTGCATCAAGAGCGTGGTCGATATCAGGGGCCGCGTAATTTGCAATTATCTATCTTTCCCGGTTCAGGATTGAAGAAGGCGACACCCAAGTGGCTGGTGGCAGCAGAGGTGGTGGAAACCCGACGTGTCTTTGCGCGTTGCGTTGGCGGTATCGAGGCCAAGTGGGTAGAAGACCATGCCGAACACCTAGTAAAACGCAGTTTTTCGGATCCATTGTGGAGTCTGAAGCGCGGTGAAGTTATAGCGTATGAAAAGGTCACACTCTATGGTCTGACCCTAGTCGAGCGGCGGGCGCGCAGTTATACATCGGTGGATCCGGTGTTGTGTCGCGATTTGTTCTTGCGCGAAGGACTGGTTCACGGGGCGATACAGCCGCCGCCGGAATTCCTTGCCTACAATCTTGAGCGTGTAGCTTGGGTGCAGGATCAAGAAGCAAAGGGGCGGCGCCGCGATCTTATGATCGATGACGATGCGATGTATCAATTTTATGCTGAGCGTTTGCCAAGCAAAATTTGTCGTGCTGCGGATCTAAAACATTGGTTGCGTGGCCTGTCGCCTGCTGAACTGGAAAGGTTACGCTTTGACGAAAATTGGTTGCTAAAAAATCAGTCGTCGACCTTGCAAGACTTCGATTTTCCAAATCATTTAGAACTCGCTGGGGTAACCCTGCCCCTAGCTTACCGATTTGCACCGGGTACCGATGATGATGGTATTAGTGTCGATATCCCGATGGGACTGGTACCTAATCTCAGCGCGGAGATGTTCAACTGGTCTGTGCCGGGGATGTTGCCCGCCTTGGTGGAGCAATGGTTACGCACGTTGCCCAAAAACAAACGCCGGGTACTGGTGCCTTTGCCAGACAAGTTGGATGAACTTTGTCAGCGCATGTTGAAGCCAGAGGTCTACCGGCAGGGACGGTTTTTAGCGGTACTGAGCGGTTTATTGGAGGACCTTTATCGACTGCGGGTGGATGCTGGGGACTGGGATCGCCAGCGCTTGCCTGAGCACCTACGCTTTTATTGCAGAATCCTCGACTCAGAGGGTGAGGTCATCGTTGCCGGTCGCGATTTTGCAGACTTACAACAAAGTTTACGTGGCCAGCAGTCCGCATCGTCGGCAGCAGCCCCCGGGGACGCGGCCATTGAGGCGCTCAAGCAACATAAAATTGCCGACCTGCCGCAACAGGCGATGCCCGAACAGGTGATTGGAGGAACGCGCCAGGCACCGGTCATCGTATACCCCGGATTGTCTGACATGGGCGCTCATGTAGACCTACAACTGTTTGCGAGTCCTGCAGCCCGAGACCTTGCGAATCGGCGCGGATACCCACGACTGATGCTGCATAAATTAGGTAAGGCGGGTACCTATTTCCGCCGCGAATTGGCCAAAGAAAAAGAACTTGGTCTGTATTTTTCAGCGCTCGGCAGCGCCCAGCAGCTGACTGATCAATTGATGTTGAATGTAGTTTGGTACTGCTATTTCGAAGGCCGAGAATTACCAAGCAGCGCTGACCAATTTACCGATCGAGCCCAATCCTGTCGCAGTGACTTGGCCGAAGTATTTGCCGCTACGGTAGACGTTGTGCGCTGTAGCTATAAATTGCGTTTCCAGGTTATGACGCGCTTAGATGAACTCAACTCCCCGGCTTATAGCCAGAGTAAGCAAGACATCATTGCCCACTTACAGCGTTTGATTCCAAGTAATGCACTTGAGCAAACGCCTTTTGCCTGGCTGCCGCTTTTGCCACGCTATATAGGTGGTGTTCTTGGCCGGGTGCAAAATTTGCCGGGGCATGTGCCCAAGGACATAAGCTTGTTAACACAACTGCAACCGCTGCAGCAGCGCTTCGATGCTCTCCAAGCCAGTGAGTTAATTGACAACAAGGCATTGCACGAGGTGCGCTTTTTATTAGAAGAGTTGCGGCTAAAAACCTTTACCGAGGTGCTTGCTCGACAGCGTATTGAAGGCGCTGTGGTGGATCCCAGACAATGGAAAGTGAGCACCAAGCGCATCCAGCAGCGCCTGTTGTCCGAAGAGCGTGGGGTAGGCCTGGCGTGATCGTTCTATGTGCAGTTTACTTGTGACATTAGCGGAACAGGAGTACGGTCGCGCTGCAAATGCAAAGTCCAGTGTGTGATAACGCCACGGTAGTGACCCTACAGGATAACTATGGATCTGCTCGTCGTAGACAATGACGCTAAATTCGGCGCAACGCTAGATGCTGCTCTAGACGGCATAGCGGTCACAGTGCTCGAAGATTGCACCCAACTTCGTGCAACTTGTGATGGGCTTGCGGATAATCAAATACCCGTTGTTGTATGCAGTAACGAAAGCGATATGCATAGCTGTGTTGAGTGGAACCCTCGGTTAACGGTGGTTTTTTGGGCAACCCAAGTGCCCACCGATTCCCAACTGCTGCAGCTTATGCGCCTTGGTGCTCGAGATATCTGGCAGGCCAGCGAATCTGCCAGTGATTGGCTACCGCGACTGCAATGGCTAACTAAGCTTAATCGCGGTATCCACGAAGTACCCGGTGATTTTCAGCGCGATATCGAAACAGCGCGTCTGATCCAGCAAGGCATGTTGCCTCTGGACGGTGCGGTGTTAAACGACTATCAGTTTTCGCATCGTGTCTTACCCTCGGCGATGTTGAGCGGTGACTTTATTGACTATTTTGCTATTGGTACGCGTTATCTGGCCTTTTTTATGGCGGATGTTGCGGGCCATGGAGCGTCCTCGGCATTACTTACGGTGGCATTGAAAAATATTTCTTGGCGGCTGCAGCAGCGCTATGGACGGCCGCGTTTTCGATCGACAGGTCAGATGCTCGATTGGATCAACGCGCGACTCGTAGACCAGTCCATTGATAGGCATGTTGCAATGTTTCTGGGTGTTATCGATCTGCAAACTCATACCTTGCACTATGCATCAGCCGCGCACTTTCCACCGAGTTTGCGCGTCTGCGATGGCGGTGAGGTAACGAGTCTGGAGCAGCGTGGTAAACCTTTAGGTCTGTTCGCAGATGCGGTTTATGAGTCGGCAGAAATAGATCTTAGTGAGGGCGATCGTGTCGTTGTTTTTTCCGATGGTGTGCTCGAGCAGGCACACAAGACGGATCTGCAAACTCGTGAGCAAGTGCTCAAGGATCAAGCAGCCAAAGCCGATAATATTGAAGAGCTGTGGTCGCAGGTCACAGCTAACGTCAGTGGTGAAGATGATGCGAGCCTCTTGATTGTGAAGAGATTGAGTTAATGAGTGGAAATATTTTGGTGGGTGCTTGCGACGGCAATTATGTACTGAAATTTAGCGGCGACATACGTGTTGGTTTGTGTGGCTCTCTAGATGCATTTTGCGAGCGCATGTTGGATGCTGCGGATTTTCGCGGTGTGATTGTTGACCTTGCTGAAACCCTTGCCATAGACAGCACCGCACTAGGTTGTCTTGCGCGTTTGTCGCTGGCAGTGCAGCGTTTACAAGCAAAAATTCCAACGCTGATTTGCCGCTCAAGAGATATCGAGCGCGTGTTATTAAATATGGGTTTTGATGATGTATTTGCCATCGTTGCAGAGGCAAATGTACAGGACGTTGAGTTAGTCGACATTCCCGCAGTGGTCGAGCAAGAAGCCCTTCAACGAGTTATTGAGGCGCACAAAATATTGATGTCGCTTAATGACAGCAATCGCGCGGCATTCAAAAGTTTGGTTGATGCACTAGAGCAAGACGCGAAACAGTAGGGTCAGCTCTGCCGTGCCAGCAATTTGGCCTGGATGAAACGGTCGTGTGAAAGATACAGCAGGTCGGCGATCCGACGAATGGTGTGCTCCTCGAAACGATCTACGCCGTTACTGGCGTGCGCAATTCGCCATAGCGCTGTGACAACTTCGAATTTTTCAGGCTCGCCAAGCGCCTCGTTTAAGTAGCGAGTATAAGACTGCACACCGACATGCTCTTGAAGCCGTTCCTGTGCGTCTTCAACAAGTTGGCTTGCGGAAGGAGTGTCAAGATTAAATAACGTCTCCAGCAGCGCAACGCTGCGTTCAATCTCCGCAGCGTCGGTCTCATGATCGGCCCAGGTGACCTCCAGCATGAGCGCTGCAGCAGCCATTGGTGCATCAAAAGACTGACTGTCGTTGGACAGTTCAGAATCTTTACGGAACAGTTCAGTAAGTTTTTTCAGCATTAGGCTGCGGCTCCGAAGATATGGGAGAGGGCATCATCAAGGATTGAGGCGTCGCCCTGTTTCAGGCGTTGATGATCGCTCAGCGTGCGTCGAAAGCGGCGCGCACCCGGCCGGCCGTTAAAGCTGTGCAGTAAGTGTCGCATTAACGGCTGCAAACGCTCGCCGCCGGCGAGCTGCAGTTGCATATAAGTTTTATAACGCGCGAGGAAGTCAGCCTCGTCGATGACGAAAGATGGATCGCGCAAATGTTTGTGCAACTCGCTGAGTAATAGAGGATTGTGGTAGGCGCTGCGTCCGATCATGACCCCGTCGGCCCAGTGCAGTAGCTCAAGTGCTGTATCACAAGAGTTAATGCCGCCATTCATGATTAACTCGAGCTCTGGGAACTCTGATTTTATCAGTTGCCCGCGTTCGGGTTGTAGCGGGGGTATTTCTCGGTTCTGGGCCGGCGTTAAGCCTCCAAGGATTGCGTTGCGGGCATGCAAGTAGAGGCGCTGGCAACCCGCGTTGTGAACGGCCTCGACGAATTCCAATAAAAAATCCGAACTTTGGAAACGGCCGCCATCGCCCTTGAACTGAATGCCGGTACGACACTTCACCGTAATGGGGACAGCTACCGCCTCACGCATGGCGCTGACACAGTCTGCAACAAGCTGGGGTTTTTGCATAAGTGCTGCGCCAAAAGTACCTCGCTGAACTCGATCCGAGGGGCAACCGATATTGAGATTAATTTCGTCATATCCCCATTGCTCTGCGAGCCTCGCGCAGGTCGCAAGATCATGTGGATCATTGCCTCCCAACTGCACGGCAACAGGATGCTGACTGGCGTCATAGTCCAGCTGGTGAGTTTGTTTGCCGTGGATCAGTGCGCCGGTTGTAATCATCTCGCTGAAAAGTACGACGCTTGGGCTATACAAGCGGTGTAAATGGCGGCAATGACGGTCGGTCCACGCCATCATCGGTGCGACGGCAATCAATTTTTGCTTCAGTGGGTTGTTCAGCATGGGGCTAATTTAGCAAAAAAGTCGGTGGCGGTAGGTTTTCTCGTTACAGTGATCGGGTGTTTTGGGGGTTAATGATCGAGTGTCGAGGTCGGTGTAGGGATATTTTGCCTGCGCGTTAGTGGGCTTGAGTATCATTAGTTGAAAATTGGTTGAAATGTGCACTCGCAAACATCCCGCAGCTGGGGTCCCGGCGGGGCCAACTGTTGCTCGGCTGGAAGGGGCGCCGGACCCCGCTACGGCACCACACCCTTGCACGGCCTTCGGCACGCGAGGCTGTGGCCCAAAAGTCGCAGGAAGCCGTTGAGCAGCCCACGTGGGAGCTAGGAGGGGATAGGACCCATTGGAACCTGCCTACGATGGGTCTTGTTTCAGTGGCCGGGACGGCTAAGATTCCTGGAAAAGAACAGGAGCTGCTTTCCGGGGATCGTCGTGCGGAAGTGGAGAGCACGTAGCACCCCACACCCCCCAATGCTCAAGCCATTTTGTCTCAAGGCTCAAGTTGGCTAAGGCTTCCTCACGAAG
>CAJXAC010000056.1 GCA_913050035.1 uncultured Gammaproteobacteria bacterium
GGCATGGAACACTTAGGTAATCGATCGCGCTGCAGCGTGGCATTTTTATCTCGGCGTCGTCGCCATGTTGTTGCTGATTCCAGTGACGCTGCCGCTGGTATTTTTGCTGATGCGCAAAGTGCCTCGTTAGAGTACACCGCTGCTATCACTGGTTGTGTTCAGTTCGTGGATAACTAGGGATTTTATCCTCGCGCGGACAAATTTTGAGAGAAGACTAAAAACGCATCACGTCACGGTATATGGTGGTGGAGACCAGGGTCTGAGACCTAAACACCTATCAGGGGAACTATTTTGATTGATTATTCCGGCCAGTCGGTTTTGGTAACTGGCGCTGCCTCCGGCATTGGCGCCGCATTGTCTGTTGCGCTGGCAGACCGAGGCGCGTATGTAATCTGTGCTGATATTGATGAAGAGGGACTGGACCAAACGCTCAAGGCCCTGGGTGATCAGGGTGAAAAAATAGTCTGCGATCTGGCAGAAGCCGATGCGGCATCTGCGCTGATTGCGCAGGCGTTTGCATCCCGCGGGCCTCTTGCGCTTGTGTGTTCGAATGCCGGTATCGGTCATCGGGCAAAAGTGACGGACCCCGATCTGGATTTCGCTGCAATCCATCGACTCTTTGAGATCAATTTTCATGCGGGCCTAAAAATTGCCAATGCTTATGCGAACAACATGAGCGAATCGGCTGCTGAGGGCCGATTGTTGGTGACCACTTCGGAAACCTCGTTGAGTTTACCCAATGCTATCCGTAGGAATCGCGTTCCCTATTACAGCGCCAGCAAACACGCGTTAATTGGCGCGTTGGAGTGGTTGGCGATTGAGCAAGTAAACGGTCCATTGAGCATTCATGCGCTGATTCCTGGTGCGGTATATACCCCGCTGATTTCGGGTCGCTTGAAAGATCCGGCAAATGCATGGCCGGAATTGGAACTGATCATGCCTGAAAGGTGTGCCGAGATTGCACTTAAAGGGTTGGACTTGGATTTATTCTATATTCCGACCCAAGCCCACATCTTGGATGACATGCAGCCGCGTGTAGACGGCGTGCGCATGGCGCTGCAAAAGCTCGACATCAAACCAACGGTTTAGACGAGTCCAGTAATCATTTGATTGGTTCCTCGCCGAGCAAAGATGGCTATGGGTGGCCGGCTACACTAGCCGAAATTCAAAGTCGCAAATACTCAGGACTTCGCCAGCCCGGCTGCGATCAGTGGCGACTAGGTCGGCGGCAGCTAGGCCGTCGCCCCGGCCGTCGTTAGCCGGCACAAAGCGAATCTGCGCGTCGTCCAGTTCTATAACGTTGTCTTTTAGCGTTGTGCCAATGGCTTTGGCCCACCGCTCAGCCATTGTTTGTGGATTATCGGCTTGTATGTCGATGGCTACGATTTTGGTCACGATGTCGCCGAGGGAATGGTACTGCCAGTCATGTCCGGCCCACAGCCAGCTTGCCGGTGGGTCGGCCTGATCTAGGGACAAAATAGCGCCACCGACGTCTTTCGGATGCAGATGAATGCCATGTATGGAGGTGCCGCGCTCATTAACCTGACCGTCGTGCACGATGCGAATGCCAGCGTCTTCAACTCGCTCTTTGTGTTGTTCGAGGTTGTCAGTTTGCAGCAGCACCATGTAGCCGCCCGCGCCGCCGCGGCGGTCAAGAAAGCGTCCTGCTGTGGTGCCGGCCTGTTTAGGCGCGACGACTTCAAGCAATTGATCACCAATCGCGTATAGGCCGTGGCGCAGGCCGAAATGGGAAAGCCCCGGGTCTCGATAGCACACCTCTAAACCGAGCTGCTCACAGATTTTTTGCTCTGCGTCCCTTAGTTCTGCTGTTACTAACGCTATTTGTCTGAGTCGCATCATTGGTTCGGGCCTCGGTTATCGGGTCGGCGCCTGAGTCTAGCCAAATGGATTTTACTTTTCGAGGTAGCCATGGCGGGCTTTCACATGTTGCTCGAGGTTTTGCAAAAAGTTCCCCCAAACCCTAGTGGGTTTAATAGTGGCACCGGAGCATGAATTGGCTTTTACTGTCAGCGCAGAGGGTAAATATTCTAGGAGGGCACCCATGAAAATCGGCATGATGTTGGGTTTTGAAGATTCGATTAACACCATTACGACCATTGCTCAGGAAGCAGAGCGGTCGGGAATTCATAGTCTCTATACCGTGGATGCCGGACGCAGTGCCACGATAACTGCAGCGGCGGTCATTAACGCCACCCACAGAGCTAAAGTGGGGACCTACATTGTCAATGCCTTCGCCCGCGAGCCTTGGATGACAGGGCTTGAGGCCAGGGATCTAAACGAGATCAGTGGTGGGCGATTCGTTTTAGGCGTGGGCACGGGAAATCTGCATTTTAACGACCTTTATATGGGGATTGATTCGACTAAGGCCAAGGCGAAAATGCGTGACTTTATTGAGATCGTGGGACAGGTCGTCGCTGGGCGCGCGGCCGAACGGGTGCGTTATCAGGGCGACGTGCATCGTATCCGCTGGCGCGCCACCTGGAACCCGACCGTGCCGACGCCACCGGTATTCATGGCGGCGTCGGGTCCTAATATGGTGAGGCTCGCGGGCGAGGTCGCTGACGGGGTGGGTATTGGTATTATGTCTTCCGTTGAATTCGTGCGTGACATTGTGCGACCGAATGCGCGGCAAGGTGCGGAACAAGCAGGGCGAGATCCAGATGCTCTGGTATTTCCTACTGCCGCTACAATTAGCATTAACCGAGATGCAGACGCGGCGCGGCAGGCGAGTAAACGAGCGATTTGCAAGCTCTATCATCCCATACCGCACCCTTATTATGATTCCCAGTTAAGGCAGTTGGGTTTTGCTGAGTTCGCAGATCAAGCTACTCAGCTGGTTCCAGCTGGCAGATTGGCAGAGGCCATCGACCTAGTGCCTGAGGAGGTGGTGGATACTATGACTATCACCGGCAATGTTGAGCAGTGTGCCCAGCGCATTCATGAATATGAAGGTGTGGCTGACGAGTTGATTCTGGCTCGAACTGGGCAGCCTGATGACAACAATACACTGGCGGATTATGCGGATCTGTTTCAGTTGATAAGCGCTTCGGGTAGCTAACTAGGGCGCAATTTAGCCAGCAGTGACAACCGGCAGCTAATTCGCGGGCGACGAGATTAGGGAGTCCCATGATGATAAAGCAGGATTATCGGATAGCGAGTGCCTTAGATGGCTACAAGGTCTTATTGCGAAATAAGCGCAGATCTGAGGATGAGCATGGTCGGTGTCGCAGTACCGTTTTGTTTGTGCATGGTGCTACCTATGGTTCGACCTACACTTTCGATTATCAAATCTCTGGGCAGTCGTGGATGGATCATCTTGCGGCGCAGGGATTCGACGTTTGGTGTTTGGATCTTCTGGGTTATGGGTTGTCTGACCGTCCTGCTGCAATGGATAAGCCTGCAGAGGAAAACGTGCCCATTGTAGATACTGCCCATGCGATCCAAGAAGTAGATCATGCCGTTGCGTTTATCCTCGAGCAGCGTCAGATCGCGGCACTTGATCTGATTGGCTACAGCTGGGGTACGGCTATATGCGGAGGGTATACAGCTCAGCACCCGGACAAAGTTACTAATCTGGTGCTAAGTGGCGCGTTATGGATAGAGGGCTTGGCGCCCACTGGAGCGCCTCAGGAAAACCTTGGTGCGTATCGTACGGTTGATGCCGAATCGATGATGCGGCGTTGGTCTACTGGACTACAGCAGCATGAAATCGAGCGCATCGTCAGTGAAGACGATCGTAGACGTTGGTGTCAGCATACCGTTTCCTGCGATCCAACATCCGCGCAGACGGGTTTGCTGCGTGCGCCCACCGGTGTGATGCAAGATTATGTGCATTGCCGCGAGAGCGGTGAAGATTGGTATGACCCAAGTCAGATTCTTGTGCCGGTGCAGATTGTTGTTGGCGAACTTGATCAGGAAACCACCCCGGCTCAGGGGCAGCAGTTGTTCTCGCGTTTGACCGCGGCGGCAACTAAACAATTGTCTGTAATCGGTCAGGGAACTCACTCACTGCTGCTGGAAAACAATCGCCATCAGCTCTATCGGCTAGTCGACGGGTTTCTTACTGGCCAACATGTTGACTGATGGTGCGGGGAGGGCGCATTCAGCTAGCGGCATGGGGGTGAATGATTCTATTAATTGTGCTGGCTTTTGGCATGGTTGGCAGAAAACGCGCGCGCTGGTGTTTTTTTGTGCACTGTTTTACAGCGCCTTAGCCGTCGCCCATCCGGAAGATGATTTGTGTGACCCCAGCCGCGACGCCATGGATCCGCAGCTTTGTGCCATGCTGGCGCAGCTTAACAGTGCTGACGGCGCGCTGAATCAGCAATCAACATTCCGAATTGCTGCCCTTGAAAGTGAGGGGGTTCTCGAAACGTTAGGCCGATTTGTGCTGATTGGTATCGGGCATATTTTACCCGGCGGCTTGGATCATATTCTGTTTGTGCTGGCGATATTTTTGGCAGCACGCCGTGCCGCCAGTCTTATCTGGCAAATCTCCGCCTTTACCTTAGCGCATACGATTACCCTCGCGCTTGCTGCAACCGGCCTAGTTAATTTGCCTAGCGGTTTGGTGGAGCCGGTTATCGCCTTTACCATCGCCTTTGTTGCTGCTGAAAATCTGTTGTTTAAAAACGCCGTTAAGTGGCGGCCTGTTGTGGTTTTTATCTTTGGTTTAATCCACGGGCTGGGTTTTGCGAGTTTTTTCGTTGCCCTAGATTTACCGCCAGGATTGTTTTGGAACGCATTGATTGGTTTCAATATTGGGGTGGAGGTCGGCCAGCTCGGCATCGTCGTGTTAGCAGTGATCGCTGTGCGACTGTGCTTCAAGAATCCGGCCGAGGATGAGCGGTATCAAAAATGGATTGTCCGACCGGGCTCAGCCCTTATCGGGCTGAGTGGTCTGTGGTGGGGCATCAGCGCAGCGCTAAACCTGTGATGGCTACTCTGCTTTAAAGCCGCGCCCCTCAAGTAGTGGTTCGATGCTTGGATCCTGACCGCGGAAATTCCGATATAGCTCATCAGCAGGTTTCAGGCCGCCCGCCTCGTATACCCACTTTTGCAGACGCGCAGCCAGCTCCGGATCCCAAATGTCTTCTGCCTGCTTGAATGCATCAAAGCCGTCAGCATCGAGAATTTCAGACCAAAGGTAGGCGTAGTAACCCGCGGAATACCCGCCGGCGAAAATGTGGCTGAAGTATTGCGAGCGGTAACGCGGCTCAATCTCTGGTATCAGTCCGTAGCCTTCGAGCACCTGTTTTTCGAATGCACGCGCGTCGTTGATTTTGGCGGCTGCGGCTGGCGTCAGCGAATGCCATGCAAGGTCCAGTAGCGATGCGGCAACGTACTCTGTTGTATAAAAGCCCTGATTGTGATTCGCAGCCTGACGAATCTTCTCTACCAGTTTAGTAGGGATGACTTCGCCTGTTTCGTAGTGCGTTGCATACATTTCAAGCATTTCTGGTTGGCTAACCCAATGCTCAAGAATTTGGGCTGGGAATTCGGTGTAATCCCGTGGTCCGTCAACGCCGGAAAAAGTTGGATAGTCTATTTGTGTCATCAACCCATGCAGCCCGTGGCCAAATTCGTGGAACAGTGTTTCCACATCAGAAAAGCGCATTAAGGTTGGTTCGCCTGCAGGTGGCATAGGCAAATTCATATTATTTGTGATCAGGGGGCGAATTCGCTCGCCGTTGATATTTGAGGTGCCGCGGTAGCTGCTCATCCAGGCACCGCCGCGCTTAGAATCGCGCGCGTACATGTCGGTCATAAACAGCCCAAGGTGTTCGCCAGCCCGATCTTTCACATCGAATGAAACCACGACCGGGTTCCAGCCCTCGACATCAGCTTGTTCGAAGGATAGGCCGAATAGCTTGTTTGCCATAGCAAAAGCGCCTTGTTGGACGTTTTCGAGCTTGAAATACGGCTTGGTTGTGTTCTCGTCGAGGTCGTAACGCGCTAAACGTAATTTTTCTGCGAGATGCCACCAATCCCATGCGGCAAATGTTGTCTCGCCCATTAGATCCTGCATATCCGCGCGTTCTTTCTTCGCCTGGGCAAGACCCGGGCGCCACACCCGAAGTAAGAAATCTTCAGCACCCGCAGGGGTCTTTGCCATGTTGTATTCAAGGATATAATGAGCATGGGATTCGTAGCCCATTAAGGTGGCGCGCTCGGCGCGAAGCTGAGCAATTTTAATGGCGATCGGTCCATTATCTCGTTCGCCTTCGGAGGCGCGCAGTCGATAACCGTTAAACAGATCTTCGCGCAGGGCTCTGTTCGTAGACTGCACCATAAAGCTTTCATAAGCCGACCGATTTAAACCAACGATCCAGGCCTTTTGCTCCTCATCGTAAATCGCGGCTTTAAAATCACTACTTAAGCCAGCTGTCTCTTCCTCGGTTTTCAGCACAAGCTTGAAGGCCTTGGTTTCCAGTAGCAGGTTCTGGCCGAACTGTGTGGTCAGCTTGGATATTTCTTCATTGATCGCGGCGATCTGGTTTTTCACCTCTGGCGCAAAAGCTGCGCCGGCGCGCACGAAACCGCGATGAGTGAGTTCCAATAGCCGTGCTTCTTGCTCACCCAGATTGAGTGAATCCCGCGCATCAAAGACCGCCTTTACCCGTTGGTAAAGCACGTCGTTTAGGGTAATTGCGTCGCTCTCGCGGGTTAGCATTGGATAGATTTGGGTCTGCAATGCGCGTAATTCGTCATTGGTATCCGTGCCGGTAATATTGCTAAACGTATAGGCCACCTTGTTTAGCGAGTCGCCCGATACTTCCAGTGCCATGATGGTGTTATCGAAAGTCGGTGGCTCGGTGTTGTTGACGATCACATCGATGTCCGCGCGCAGTTCCTGAAGCGCTTTCTTTACGGCCGGTAAATAATCAGCGGTTTCGATTTCCGCAAAAGGTGGTACCCCAAAAGGCGTTTGCCAAGTCGCGCGGAAGGGGTTGCCCTCAAGTTCCGCATCGCTGACAGCTAGATCGTCTGTTGCTGACTCTGCTAACCCAGTGTCCGTTGTAGTACTAGAGTTAGGCTCGCCGCAGGCGGCGGTTATGGTGGCGAAAAGTAGCAACGCTAACAAACGACTGATACTCAATATCTTTCTCCGGTTCATTGACAGGGGCTTATGCCCACAAGTGCACTACAAATTTTTGCGAAGCTTATACACAGGCTAAAAGAAAGGCCATATGCAAAGTGCGTTAACGCCCACGGCATTGCAATTGAGTGTGCCAATTACGGCCAGCTGTGGGCCGCGATTGACGCAGTAAGGTTATGGAGAGGCTAAAAAGGCGCCAGTGTTCGCTAATGGAACGAGATTCATCGCACGGAGAATTTGGCAAATAGTGCGGGGTGGTCGCTGAGAGGCTCAGAATCAGCGGTGAAAGATAAGTCCTCGCCCGAATCCATAACCGTCAAGGTGGTGCTCGAGCCGCTACGAAAATAGATGTAATCCAGAACTTGCCAGCCTCGCTTGGCCTGCAAACCCTGATCTGCGCGAGTGAGTTTCAAACGATCGCGAAAGTGCAGGAGTAGCGCTTTATCTTTAGGGGATTGCCAGTCTAGATTCAGGTCGCCGGCAAGGATAATGGCCTCGTCTTGTGCGGTTGCCTGTATTGCAGATGCGATCTGCTCAAGTTGAGACGCTCTTGCCGCTCGATCGCGTGCGCTTCTCCCTGCGTCTAGGTGGGTATTAACAAAAATAATACGATGCCCCGCTGACGATTCTAAAGTGCCGATTTGGAAGCCTTTTTGCGCGAAACAGTCGTTTAAGTTTCCCAGCCAACCAGAACACTTATTGAAGGCGGTAAAGGTCGTGTTCATTTTCCACGCGTTGCTGGCAAGGGCGGAAATAGTCGTTAAGCCAGAGTTGGAACAAACAAAACATTTCGGCGACCCGGGATTTTCGCCTCTTGAGGCTTGGTGCGATTTTGGCAAATGTCGAAGCAGGATGTGATGATGTGCGAAGTCTTCTTGCAGCAGCGCAAGCTCGTAATTGTTTGTCAGCTGGGCGATTTTCGGGAAACGCTCGGTTGGTCGATCTCCAGCGATAATGGAGGGGAGTCCGTGGGTGTTGTACACCAACAAATTTAGCTCGATAGCGTCTTGTGGAGTGGCGCTGAAAGCTGCCAATGGCGAACACAAGGCCAGAAATAATAATGCCCTCAACTAACGTGCTCGATGAATTGATGATTGAAGTCAGACACTCGTCAATGCTGCAGATAGACGTAGTCTAGTTGTTAGGCGTAGTTGGGGCTTGAGATAAGCACAAAAACCATCACGCAAGGTTCATCGCTGTTATTTCGCCATGCATGCGCGGTCGCGCGCTGCACGACGATATCTCCGGCGTTAAGATTTACCGACTCGGAATCAAGCTCTAAAGTGATCTGGCCTTGTAACACAATGCCGTAGTCTATCGTCGGTGTTGTATGCATACCGGGGCGTTCTTCCTCCATCGCGTCACCGGTATTAAATCGACTTGCCGCTGCGCGAAGTACTTCCGGATCATATGCACTGCCATCGTTAGGCTTAAACGTGAACACGCGTACGCGCGACCCGCCGCTTGGTGGTATTAGATTGAATGAGTCCGCCGCAGCGGGGTCGATTACGTTGTTTGGATCGAATTGAGCAGGGTCGTCGATCCAGATTTCTTCGTCTAAAAATGCGCCAAGATCAATAGTTCCTGGTGTGGGACCATCGTGTAGCAGGTAGGATTCGCCGTCACTGTTGTTCGCGGTAACTATTCTTCGTGAGGACATATTCTAAGATCTCCGTCGCGACATGAATTTGCAGTGGGTAATGGTCGTCGGTTTTTTCAGTCTACCCATAACGAAAGACTATGCGTAAGCGTTTTTTGTAGGGTGATTATGTATCCGGTAGCCGGTTTTCAATGAATTTAACCTAACTGAAAGCGCTTATATCTTTCCTATGCGATGTTATTGGGTCACCGAGCAGCAGCGAGTCGATTGATGGAATAGATCATATCTATAGGCATAATAATTCATCGTAACTTCAGCTATGTGATTGGATGGAAAACTTAGCTAATCCCAGTGTTCTGTGGGTGCAGGCTTTGCCGCTGCTGCTCGTAGCTTTGTTTTGGCTGCTGTGTTTTGTGCTGGGCACGCGCGCGTGGCGTAGGTATTACTCTGGTTCGACTGTACTGGTTACAAATGGCAAAGCCGTCGGATCGCCAAATCAGTTATATAAACGTGCTGCTGTGCTGCTTCTGATCCTTGGCGCTGCTGGAGGTTTCCTGCCTTCGCTTTTTATGCTCGCCAAAACGGGTCAAGTTTGGTCGGTTAATCATCAGGCACCGCACTCGATGGTTGATCGATATCTGCTTGTGCATATTCCCTTGGCTTTTTTATGGGCGCTACTGGTCGGTGTGCAATTGTGGACTGGTCAGGTGCCGGGACGTAGACAACTGCATATACGCTTGGGTTGGCTGAGTCTTGCTACAGGGGTTATTGGGGTCGGCGTAATTGGCGGTTGGGTTTGGCCTTTGATCAATGACTTTGCTGATGGATTTGACAGCCCCAATGCGGGTGCCGGCGTTTATACAATGACCATGGGTGTTGGCGTTGTAGTGAATGGGCTGTTGGCCGGCTACTTTGCACGTAAACGTGATCTTGCGCGCCACAAAGATTATGTACTCATGACGTTATTCTGGACCATGGACCCCGGTATTCATCGACTGAATATGTGGTTGATGCGGTTGTTTGGCGGCGACACGTGGGCGCCCGAACAAACCAACGGGCTGGGGATTGCCATTGCCAAGCTGCCAGCAAACCTAACGTTGATCATATGGGCAATTGTGGTGGCCATATTGGCTAGACGCTTAAACCCTATAATCTGGAGCAATATCGCGGGTCAGGTTGCGCTGTGGTGTTTAGGGACATACGCGGTGCTGGGTGTATTTCATGGGCCCACTGTTGCGTGGGCGGTCGTGGTCACATCCGCGGTATTTTTTCTAGCGGCATGGCGTCTCGGTCACTTAGCTGGGCGTTGATTTGTTTTTGATCGAGCATAATGAAACGTTATAAACCACCACAACAGGCTCCGCGTGAGGATCTTTCTGACATTGTTGCCACTCATTTGCATACGCCCTGGCAACGCCCTATTGCTGCGCACTCTCGGGTTGCATTCGACGCGATTCGATATCGAGTAGAAGCCTCATCACAACCGTTAATTATCGACTCCTGCTGTGGCACCGGTGACAGCACGCGCAATTTAGCTAATGCGTTCCCTAGTTCGCTGGTGTTGGGAGTAGACAAGTCAGCGCACCGATTGGCGCGCCATCGAAGGGGCGAACAGGGTGACTATGTGATGCTCCGGTCGGATGTAAATGACTTTTGGCGGTTGGCTGTTGATGCTGGCTGGCAGCCGGCTCGGCACTATTTGCTCTACCCCAACCCGTACCCGAAGGCATCACAAATCCGTAAGCGCTGGTACGCTTCGCCGGCCTTTCCTGTGTTGCTTAAGCTGGGAGGTTTATTGACCGTACGGACTAACTGGGGGTTATATGCGGAAGAATTTGTCTGTGCTCTGAATACTGCTGGATTTAAGGGCGCGACCAAAAGATTGGAGATCGATAGGCCAATCACAGGTTTTGAAACGAAGTATTTGGAGCGCGGCAATGCACTTTTTGCGGTTTTTAGCGATCTCGATTCGAACCCTGACGAGGAATACGGCGGAACTGAATTTTAAGCGCTAGGTGTGCTTCGGTTGATCCAAGCAATCAATGCGAACGCGTGCTGACTTGTTATTGAATATCAGACTTGCAAAAACCTGCGATTGCAGGAAATCTTTTCGATTGTTATCCATCTAGCTGGTGTGTCCATGCGTAACCCAATACTGAGAGTTCTTTGTCGCCACCGTACGTTCCTGACTATGTGCTTGCTGGGTTTGAGTGCACCCGCAGTCGCGAGCTACGATGCTTCTGCACCGATGTCGACAGCCAGCAATGGCGACGTGGACATTGCATACCGTGTCGTTGGTGATCCTCAGGCAGAGCCAATTTTGATTATCATGGGATTGTCCGCCTCTCATCGTGTTTGGAATCCGCAGTTGATTACCGGTCTAGCGGAAGGTGGATACCGGGTGGTGTTGCTGGACAATCGCGACGTTGGCGAATCGTCAAAGATTGAGAAAAAAGGCCAGCTCTGGCTTGCCTGGCAATTACTGAAATACCGTATTGGCCTGCGGGTAAAATCGCCCTATGCGCTTTCTGATATGGCGGTCGATGCGGTAGCGGTGCTGGATGCTTTGGGGATTGAGCGCGCCCATGTTATTGGTGCGTCGATGGGCGGCATGATCGGCCAGATAGTAGCTTACGACTTTCCGCAGCGGACCCAGTCGTTAGTGTCCATTATGTCGACTACCTGGGCGCCGCATCTGCCTCAGCCTGGAAAAGCGCAACAGGAGGGTATCTCAGACATGAATGAGAGTTCCGAAGAGCAGGCCGCTAACTTGCAAAAACTGGGTTTCTATCCGAGTGCGCTCCCAAATCAGGTCACAGCGATATTAAGTGCGGGCGACCGAACAGCGCAGGTTGCGCAAATCTCTGCGCCGACTCTGGTCCTCCATGGAGCGGATGATCAGCTGCTGAGTGTGGAACATGGTGCACATACTGCTCAGACGATTAAAGACGCGCAATTTAAGGTCTATGAAAATATGGGCCACAATTTGCCCGATCCGATCATTCCGCAAATGGTAAACGACATGTTGGCGCATTTACGCGCTAACCCAATTTAGGGCGGTTCAATAACTGGCCGCACGCAAGGGATAAGGCTTATGAAGTTTCTCGGCTACTTTTTCGCGGGCTTACTTGGGTTGGCTGTGCTTGGTGTGTCGATCCTTTGGGGTGGCGCTCAAATGTCCTTGGATCGGAGCTACGCGCATACCAAGGCTGCGGCGCAGCTCAGGGACTTTGCTGATAATGATGCAGATGGAGTGGTGCGCATCGCCACAAGTAGGGGTGACTTCCGCGCCCGTATAGCTGGCTTTCAAGACAGTGGGGAGCGCCCGTTAGTGGTGTTACTGCACGGTTTTCCCGTGACCTCAGCCATGTGGATTGACTTAATCGCGCCGTTGTCGGAGGCGGGCTATCGAGTGGTGGCTTTTGATCAGCGCGGTTACAGTCCGGGTGTGCGACCCCAAGCAGTAAGCGAATATGCTGTACCGCAGTTGGTCGCTGATGTATTTGCCGTGGCTGATGCGGCTGGAGGCGGGTCTTTTCATCTTGTTGGTCATGACTGGGGTGCGGCAGTGGGCTGGGGTACGGTGTTGGCTGATCCAAGTAGAATTTTGAGCTGGACACCAATGTCTATTGCACACCCGTCCGCGTTTCAAGCCGCACTGGAAACCGATCCTGATCAACAATCCAGGAGCAGCTATTTTGCGCTCTTCGTTACGCCATGGGTGCCGGAAATCCTGTTTACATTCAATGATTTTTCGTTACTTAAGGGCGCCCTTGCGGGGATGCGTGCGGACAAAATGCAGGATTACATCAAGGTATTCAGCGAGCCTGGTGCGTTAACTGCTGCACTGAATTGGTATCGTGCCATGCTTGATGCAGAACCCTCTGATACAGCTAATCAGAGCACTGACGTCAGCGTGCCCACTTTGTTTATTTGGGGTAATCAAGATGGCGCAGTAGGTCGCCGCAGTACTGAACTGATGGCGGATTATATGCGCGGGCCGTATTCGATTTTAGAACTTGATGCGGGTCATTGGTTGCTCAGCGATTTGCCCCAGCAAGTAATCGCGCCGGTGTTAGCACATATTCAGGGTAACGATTCCGATGCGACTCAGAGTTTGATGGACGAATAAAATACTCTACACGCCTGCGCTCAAGGCGCGCATCGTCCACAGCTGAGCGGCTAGAGCGTGTAAACTCAATTGATCTAAACAACTATGAACGCAATGGGCGTGAGGGGGAAAAATGAAGGTAGGTGTTATTCCAGTAAACATTGGAGTGCAGTCGGCAGATCAGGTTGTACAAACTGCCCAATTTGTTGAATCGCTGGGCTATGAATCCGTTTGGACCTTCGAGCATGTTGTGGTTCCAGTCAATTACGAGTCTAAGTACCCCTACAACAAGTCCGGCAATATGGGCGCTGCGCCAGAAACCAATTTCGTTGATCCCCTTATCGCGCTGGCGGCGGTGGCAGCATCCACTAAGACTCTACGCTTGGCGACCGGGGTTAATATCCTTTCTCAGGTGAATCCGATCTATATGGCCAAGCAGGCGGCGAGCCTAGATTTCATGTCGAATGGCCGATTTATGTTAGGCGTTGGGATTGGTTGGTTGCGCGAGGAGTTCGAGGCATTAGGCGTACCGTTCGAGCACCGAGGCGCACGGTTCGATGATTACGTTGCCGGTATGCGCAAAATTTGGTCTGGCGAGGTAGTAGAGCACGAGAGTGATTTTATCTCCTGGAAAGGCTTTAAGAGTTATCCATTGCCCATTCAGAATCCTTTCCCTGTGGTTATGGGTGGTGTCAAAGGCAAGATATTTAAACGCACAGCACAGCTAGGTAATGGCTGGTTTGCCCCTACGGGTGATCCCGCAGAGCTGAAAGGGCATATGGAAAATCTGAAGATTGAATGCGACGCCATTGGCCGAGATCTGTCTGAAATCGAGATTACCTGTATGTGGCCGGGTATCGGCGGCAAAGACTTCCTGGGCGAGCTAACGGACGCGGGTGTAAGTCGTGTGGTGGTACCAATGATGGGTGACGGAGACCCAGTGGATCGCTTGAGTAAGATTGCGGAAGACGTCATAAATTAATTGGTGTAACGCTTTTTTCTGAAAAGCTACCTAAAACTGATTTTGGAGTGTGCTCGATGACTGCATTTAATTACGAATCGGTAACATTACCCATTAGAGAAGATCTGAAAGGGGCGTATCGGGACTTTTGGAATACTCTTGCCAAGCCAGGAACGTGGTGGAGTGGCGCTGAACGGGTTGCAATTGCTCAGGAATCCCGGAACGCGATCATTTGTGACTTTTGCCGACGGCGTAAAAATGCTCTTTCTCCCTATCAAGTTGTTGGTGAGCACTCCACCGGGTCTCTTCTGGGATTGCCAGCTTCTTGCCTTAGCGATGCTGCAATTGATGCGGTGCATAGAGTAGTGACTGATCAAAGCAGGATTACCCAATCCTATATCGACGGCTTAGATGCGGAAGGTATTACTAATGAAAAGTATGTGGAGTTGGTCGGCGTAGTTGTCACTTGCTTTAGCATAGATGAATTTAATCGAGCGCTAGGTCTACCATTAGAGCCGTTGCCGTTGGCGCAGACTGGAAAGCCGACTGGATATCGTCCTCCGCTTTTAGCGAGGGATGTCGGCTTCGTACCTATGGTGCCACCTGAAGGCGCGGTGAACAAAGAATCAGATCTCTGGGGCAAGGTTGCACCGAACGTGCTGCGCGCGCTTAGTTTGGTGCCGGACGAAGTCCGGAGTTGGATTAAAGTTGCCAGCGTTCAGTATGTGATGGGCGACTTGCTTAATTTCGCAGCTGATACTGGTCGAGCGATAGATAGGGCTCAAATGGAGTTGGTGGCCGGTAGGGTCTCGGCGATTAATGAATGCTTTTACTGAACCACTTCGCACGCGTCGATGCTCAGGTTGAGCATGAAAATTTCTGATCGCGAAGTCGATTTGGCTCTAATAAACGGGATGGAGTCTGCGGATGGCGGTGGCGTTTCCTTTGGTAACGAGCTTATGCATTTTTCTGAGGCGATAGCTAAGAGAGACGAAGAGTCTATTACGTCGAGCAGGGAAGTATTGTCCGAAGTTGCGGGGGCGGAAGCTGTAGTCGAAGCTGCTGCAGTTGCGGCAAACTTCCAACGTATGGTTCGAATCGCGGACAGTATTGGGATACCACTGGATCAAAGCAATGTCTCGTTCACAGCAGACATTCGTGGCCAGCTGGACCTTGGACGTTTCCACTCCGCCAAGAACAGCGGTTTGGATACTTAAAAATTGTTGGGTGGCAGTTTTCGAGAGGTTATTCGATCTTTCCGTAGAGAGAGAATTGCTTAAGGAACTGCCAAATCTCTCCTGCGGCATGTACATCGTGTGCTCTATAGCCTTCCACGTTAATGGGCCAGTCGTGGCCCACTTCGTCTAGAGCAATCAGATCAACTTGGACGCCCTGCGAGCAATCAAGATATTGAGTGCGTGCGCCGCCATGCCCGTCACCGGTAATGTCTGAAATATTGCTCTCTTTAGGATCGCCGACACAGCCATTGGATTCCGCCCAAAACTCCATTGTTTTAGGAATAGACGGGAAATCGCCGTTGCCATCGAACGGCACTACGCGATCCTCTACTCCATGAATTTGCATTACGGATACCGGACGACTTGCGGTGCACGTAGCGCTGTCCACAGTCATCGATCCCGTTACTGACGTAATTGCCGCGATGCGCTGGCTCAGACGACAAGCCAGCAGGTAGCTCATCATGCCGCCGTTTGACATTCCGATGGCGTAAATTCGGTCGGTATCGATATCTTGAGTCTCCTCCAGATGGTCTAGTAGCGTCTCAACGAAACCAAGGTCGTCAGCACCGCTTTTGTTGTCGCTGCCGCCTGAGTTCCAGTGTGTCTCGCCTGTTGATGCCAATATGGTTCCCTGTGGATAGACTGCTATGAATTTCTCCGACTCTGCAAAGGACTGTAGACCGGTATAGCTTAAATTGGTCTCAGCAGTGCTGGTGTAGCCGTGAAAACTCAGGACTACGGGTAACGGGGTGGAATCGGCGTCTACGTCGGGTACGTGAATAAAATACTCTCGCTCAGTATCCGCATGATCTAGCGTACAAGACTGGGTGTTAACAATACTTTGGCCGAACGAATTAGATCCTGAGAATGCGCTGCAGTTGTTATTGGAAGCAGTGGTGCTGTTAGAAGTCGTGCTACTGCTGCTGGTATTGGATGTTGCCCCTAAAGCTTGGGTCGGTTGTGTAGATTGGCCCGACGAGCCGCCGCAGCCGGTAAGCAGGACGCCTAAAATAACGATGACTCGGAACGCGTAATCATTGTGCGGCAGTTTATTCAATTTATATGGCGCCATCGCGTAAAAGCCCCCGTATCCATAATAATTTAGCGAAACCAGTATGAAGCTGGTTAGCAGATTGGTACAGACTAGCCGCAACTAGACATTAAGCTCTTTTGGGCGCAGTTTTATGCCATCTCGACCCTGTGGTTCAGATGTAGAATATATTCCTATTGGATTGGGGTAGTTCGCCACGGCCCGTTTGGGTGAGCCTTCGTTTAACTCACCCCAAACAGCCGACCATATGGGCTGCTGTTGGGCCAGCTCAATAGTCGACTGTTTAACGCAATAGATAGGAATTGACATGATCATAGTCACAAAATCGCTAAAGGACTTGGCTAGACCCTTAATTCTGGTTTCAGCTTTGCTGCTGCTCGGTGGCTGCGCGGATACCTCGAATGAACAAAACCAGCGCGCCACGTCGCCAAAAATTGCGCTGATAATGAAGTCAATGGCCAACGAATTTTTTGTAAACATGCAGCGGTCGGCGGAAGCTCACCAGGCTGCGCAGCCCGAGTTATATACACTGGTGGCCAATGGCATCAAGAACGAGAGCGATTTAGCACAGCAAGTCGCGCTTGTTGATCAAATGATTGCCCTGGGTGTCGATGCCATTGTTATTGCCCCAGCGGATTCTCGTGCATTAGTTCCGGCCTTAGTCAGAGCCCTGCAAGCGGGTATTCAAGTCGTGAACATAGACAATCGCTTGGCGACGGAAGTTTTGGCTGAGTACGATGTGCAGATCCCCTACATTGGGCCGAGTAATCGGGAAGGTGCGCGACTCGTCGCTGAGTACGTTTTAGCCAAGCACGAACCTGCCAGCGAGGTGTTTATCTTGGAGGGTATCCCCACTGCAGCAAATGCGAAACAGCGCAAGGCTGGATTTGAAGAGGCCATTGCAACAGCGGGTATGACCTTAGTCGACAGTCAAAGTGCGGCTTGGGACCAAACCCAGGCGGCCCAAGTGACTGCTGCCGTGTTGAATCGATACCCGAACCTGCGCATTATTCTTGCCGCTAATGACAATATGGCGCTGGGCGCGGCCAGTGCGGTAAATCTTGCCGATCGTACTGATTTAAGTATTGCGGGCTTTGACAATATTAGCGCTGTGCATCCGCTTATGCGCGAGGGTCGAATCGACGCCACAGTAGAACAATACGGTTCCCAGTTCGCTATTTTCGGTATTGAGTTCGCGTTAGAAATGATCGCGGGCAATGTACAAATGACTGATCGCACCACTGCAGTGAAGTTGGTAACGCCAGCAGACTTGGATCAGTAGTTTGGGTCTGCAAATCAGCAATCTCTGTAAAGACTATGCGACACCGGTATTGCGAAATCTGGACCTGCAGGTCACTGCGGGTGAAATCCATGGTGTTGTGGGCGAAAACGGCGCGGGTAAGTCTACCCTACTGAAAATTCTCAGCGGCTTAACATTGCCGGGGGCGGGCACAGTTGTTCTCGACGGTGAACCATTGCTGACAAAAAATCCACAAGCGGCGCACCGCGCTGGCATATCTTTGTGTAGTCAGGAACTCAGTCTGATTGATAACTTAAACGTCGCAGAAAACATTGGTTTGCGAGCATTGCCCGGGCGCTTAGGTTTAGACAAAGCCTTGTTAGCGACGCGGTGTCGAAGTCTCTTAAGTGAACTCCAACTGGACCTCCTGCCGGGCACGATGGTGGGTAGCCTTAACCTTGCCGAACGGCAAATGGTAGAGCTCGCTAAAACCTTAAATGTTCAGGCGCGGTTACTGCTGCTCGATGAACCCACATCGGCACTGAACGATCAGCAGGCTCAAGCGCTGCATAGAGTTTTGCGCGAGCGGGCAAAGAGTGGCGCATCAGTACTGTATGTCTCTCATCGACTCAACGATGTATTGAACCTTTGTGATTATGTGTGGGTATTGCGCGACGGCGAGGTGGTGCACCATGCGCCCTCCGGCCAGCTAACAACTGCGGAGTTGATCCGGCATATGTCAGGAGCCGATGCATTAACTCAGCGGCGTAAGGATGAGAGCGGACGCCCCGGCCCCATCCATTTATCAGTGCGCAATCTATTGACCGAAAAAATGCAGCAGCCCGTTTCTCTTGATTGCCACCGTGGTGAAATTTTTGGTCTTGCGGGATTAATGGGTGCAGGACGTACCGAATTGTTGGATGCCATCTACGGGCTTGTTCCGCATTCCAGTGGCTCGGTGGTTCTTTGCCGCGGAGAGGAGCGTATAGCTCTGTCGTCGGTTAATGCAGCCATCAGATCGGGCGTAGGCATGGTGCCGGAAAATCGCGCCAGTCACGGGATCTTCGCAGGGCTGGCGGTGGCATTTAATACCACCATCGCCGAGCTTGGCCGTATCGCTACTCGGCACTTGTTAAAACCCCGGCGCGAGAAAGCGGCGGTAGAGAAATTAATTCAACGGCTGAATATTAAGAGCGAGGGCGTCGATCAGCCAATTGAAGCGCTCAGCGGTGGCAACCAGCAGAAGGTTATCTTGGCGCGGTGGTTGCATCGTGAGTGTTCGTTATTATTACTCGACGAGCCTACTCGTGGTGTCGATGTTGCGGCAAAGCTGGCAATTCATGACTTATTACGCGAGTTGCGAGATCAGGGTCTTTGCGTGGTTATCGCGTCGTCGGAACTGCAAGAATTACTGACCCTGTGTGACCGCATCGCCGTGATGTCATCGGGGCAGTTGGTCCGCACCTTTGATCGTGATGAGTTCAATCAAGATACAATTCTTGCGGCCGCATTTTCCACCCATAATTCCGCGCAGGTAGCCTGATATGTCTAGCATGCTGCTACGCTGGTTAAACCAATATTTGGTGCTGATATCGCTGCTGTTGATCCTTGCAACCTTCGCGCTCGCTGCAGAAAACTTTTTATCGTTTGCTACTTTTTCCGCAATCTTAAACCAATTGCCGGCGCTAACACTGGTTACGGTAGGCATGACCTTTGTGCTTATTTGCGGCGGCATTGATCTGTCAGTGGGTTCGGTACTTGCGTTGAGTTCGGCGGTTATCGGAATCAGTGTGGCGGCCGGATTCTCCATCCCTGTCGCCGCGCTTGCCGGTGTAACTGCTGGTGGTTTAGCAGGATTGGTAAATGGATTGCTAGGTAGCTATCTCCGGTTGCCGGTATTTATTGTCACCCTAGGGATGTTGGAGGCGGCCCGGGGGGCGGCATATCTAATCACCGACTCCCAAACCGTGTATATCGGCAGTGCTATTCAGGGATTAGTGCAGCCTATGTCTTGGCTCGGGCTGACCCCGGCCTTTATATCCGCGCTTGTGATCGTGGTTGTTGCGCATTTTGTGCTTACCTCGACCGTGTTTGGGCGGCATGTGATTGCTGTGGGCACCAACCCGGAGGCTGCGCGCATCTCAGGGATCGATCCCAAGAGAACGTTGCTGGTGGTGCTGTGTTTATCCGGTGTTCTGGCTGGCTTGGCTGGTTTGATGAATGCCGCCTATTTAGGGTCAACGGATCCAAATGCCGGATCGGGTCTTGAACTGGCCGCCATTGCCGCGGCGGTTATAGGCGGTACCAGCCTAATGGGCGGGCGCGGTTCGATCTTTAGTGCCTTTATCGGTGTATTGATTATTGCGGTTTTGCAGAATGGGCTAGCTCAGATCGGTGTATCTGAACCCTTCAAGCGAGTGGTTACTGGAGTTGTGATCGTATTGGCGGTGGTACTGGATCGCTGGCGCGCTGACCGTTCGTTTTAGCGCGGGTACGCAAACGCGAAATTTGGTAGCGTTTAGTGGCAGGGAATCAACGGGGAGGATAGGCATATGCGAAACCATAGTGCAAAAACGCTAGTGGCCAGCTTAGTGGTGGCGATCGGTTGTTGGTCGTTTAGTGCTCAAGCTGACGACATAACAATTTCTCGAGCGGACTATCAGCAAAAGATGCAGGGGTTTTGGTTGGGCCAAACCATTGCTAA
>CAJXAC010000057.1 GCA_913050035.1 uncultured Gammaproteobacteria bacterium
GAACCGGGCCATATGTGGACTCATCTTCATAGGCGTCCCAGTAATTCCATTCGGTCTCACCAATGAGATAACGCGCATTCGTAAAGGTGGGTACCCACTCTCCGTCTATTAGCATGGTGTTCCAGCCCACGTGGTCGACGTGTAGATGGGTACACAATACATAGTCAATGGATTCTCTCGGATAACCTGCGGTAACCAACTGTTGCAAAAAGTCTGTTTGCAAGTGTGACCAAGTAGGTATGTTGCGTTCTTTGTCGTTACCAATACAGGTATCCACGAGGATTCGATGTTCACCCGTGTCGATCACTAACGCGTGCACGCTCATCTTCAAATTGCCCTGATCATCCATAAAGTGCGGTTGCATCCAGTCAATGGGTTTACAGGCGTCGCGAGTCGCGTCGGGCAAAATAAAGCGGCTACCGCCAGTGCTCTCCATCTCCACAATACGGGTGATTTTCACTCCACCGATCTGCCAGCTATTTATCTGATTCACTCCCATCAAATCACCTCCTGCAACGTTAAGCTGCATTCCGAACATTACCGTAGTGCCTTAATACAACATGCTGAACCTGCGCAGTACAAGAGCATTATTTTTGCTATCGTTCAGCAATTGATTGGGACTAGGAGAAGACATCGTGGGTGTTATTGATACCGTAAAAACGCTGACATACCTACCAGCGCTATTAAAACTAAAGAAGGGCATGACACCACGTCCTGCTGACGTAAAAGACAGCTTTGGTGCTCGGGTTGAGGCGAATGCTAAAAATCACCCTAATGCCAGCGCCATCATCTTTGAAGGCCGGCAGATGAACTGGTCCGAATTCAATGCATTGGCCAACCGTTTTGCCAACCACATGCATGCTCAGGGCGTACAGCGCGGCGACGTGGTGAGCATCATGATGGAGAACCGCATCGAGTATCTCGCTATTTTGGTGGGACTCAACAAATTGGGTGCTGTCAGTGGGCTGCTAAATTCCAACTTAGGCGGCAACTCGCTCATCCACTGCATAAATGTCACCGGCTCCAGCAAATGCATCGTTGGCGAGGAGTGTATGGCTGAGCTAGATGCCATTCAGGACCAATTAAGCCTTCAAGCAGGCTCAGATTTCTTTTTCGTCAACGATAGCGGCAGCAGACCTTGTCCTAACTGGGCACAAGATCTTATGACCAACATCGCAGAAGCCAGCGAGGATAATCCGGCACAGACTGGAGAAACCACTATTGGCGAGACAGCACTATACATTTATACCTCGGGCACGACCGGCTTACCGAAGGCTGCAGTGCTATCGAATCGTCGCTATTTGATCGCCTCCGACATGTCCGCTTTAGCAGGGTTGCAATGCACGGTCACAGACCGAATCTATCTATGCCTGCCTCTATATCACGCAACTGGCTTACTGCTGGGAGCCGGCGCTGCCTTCGCTTCTGGTGCCAGCATGTTCGTTCGGCGTAAGTTTTCGGCCAGCAACTTCATGAAAGAAATACGTGAGCACAATTGCTCGCACATGATCTATATCGGCGAATTATGCCGTTACCTGACCAACATTCCAGAACAGGCAGATGATGCCCAAAACCCCTTGCACAGCATTATGGGCAATGGCATGCGGCCAGACATTTGGATGAACTTCAAACAGCGCTATGGCATCAACAGAGTGTGCGAATTCTACGGTGCGTCTGAAGGCAACGTATCTTTTGCCAACCTAATGAACAAAGACATGACCGTGGGCATGACCTCTGCCGAAGTGGCTGTAGTGGAATATGATGTAGATAACGATGAAGTCGTTACCGATGATGCTGGAAGATGTATTCCTGTGCAGCCAGGTGAGCCCGGCTTATTGTTGGGTAAAATTACCCCCGATACTGTTTTTGAGGGTTATACCGACGCTGAAGCCACAGAAAAGAAAGTGTTCCGCAACGCCTTTGTAGATGGCGATGCCTGGTTTAACACCGGCGATCTAATGCGCACTGTCGACGTCGGCTATACGCTGGGGTACGACCACTATCAGTTCGTCGATCGGGTCGGCGACACTTTCCGCTGGAAGGCAGAAAACGTCTCGACCAACGAGGTGGGAGAGATCATTAATGGCTTTGATCAGGTCAAATTCTGCAATGTCTACGGCGTCGAAATTCCTGGCACCGACGGCCGCGCCGGCATGACCGCCCTGACACTGCAAGACGGTGTCGATACATTGGATTTGGATCGGTTCGCTGAATTCGTCAAAGAAAGTCTACCTAGTTATGCCGTCCCAGTGTTTTTGCGCATCCAGCCCGACATCGACGTGACCGGTACCTTTAAGATGCTTAAGGGCGACCTTCGCAAACAAGGCTACGACATCAACATGACTGATGATCCGATTTTCGTCATGAAATCCGGCGCAGCGACGTATAGCCCCATGGACAATGAATACTTGGCACTTATTCGCGACAGTAGCGCTGGCTATTAGTCGCTTTTATGCCCAAAGCCATTCTTCTGGATTTAGGCGGCGTTGTACTCGGTATCAATGCCGCCCAAGTTTTTCGCACTTGGGCGACGCGGGCGGGTGTCGAAGCTGAGCACTTTGAGCGCCGCTGGGTTATGGACGAAGCCTACGAATTACACGAAATCGGCGCCATTGATTTTGCCGAATATGCAAGACGCCAAGGCCAACACTTCGCCATCGATATGCCTTTGACCGATTGGCAGGACGGTTGGAACGCGATCTGGACTGCGCCCTACGCAAAAGTAGTGACTTTACTGCCAGAACTGGCGAAACATTACGACTTGTTCGCTTTCAGCAACACCAACGCTGTACATGCTGAATCGTTCTGCGGTCGTTATCCAGAGGCCTTGGCGCACTTCCACAGAATGTTTTTATCTCACGAGGTCGGAGTCCGTAAACCTCACCCTGCCGCATTTATGCATGTCTGCGAGCAAATGAATACACCACCGGGAGATGTGTTATTTATCGACGACAGTGCCGAAAATATAGAGGGCGCGCTCACAGCTGGACTCGACGCACACCATTTATATAAAGAACAAGATATCGCAGCAAAGCTTGGGAGTTTATTGGACTAGGGTGCACAACTCAGTTCTAAACGCTGAATCAATACCAAGGCCTCGTGCCGATTGCTCCCACAAACCAACGGCTCTGGCTTAAATTCCGAACACACCAAGGGCCTGCGCGGATCATTAAACAATGCGCAGGCAAAGCGCTCATCTAAATGCAGGCAGCGAACGCCTGCTGGCTTACCCATCGGCATACCTGGGAGTGGTGATGTAATAGACGGCGCAATACAACAAGCACCGCAGCTGGTTCGGCACTCCACGCTCGGGTTAGCGCGATCTAAGGTGTAAATTCATGAGCAATAGACGCGTATTTTTCCACCAAGGGTAAAACTACGTCAGCCGACTCCGAGGGCAGCGCAAAAATCACTCGATCGAAACCTAAGTTCACCAACTCGGAAACCGCACGACGGTCTGCTCCAACCCCAAAAATACTGAATTGTGGGCTGCCGTCGCGTCCCCGCGCTTGCCAAGCCTCCTTGGTTCGGGCGATACCTTCTGCATAATCGACGCCACCACTGGCTTGCCGCCGCGCATGATTTTGATAAATCGGCATCCAGCCATCCGCATATTCTGCAATACGATCGTAGGTATAGCGGGACGAAGCGCCCATTAGTATCGGCGGCCCGCCCGCCTGTTTTGGTTTTGGATAACACCAGATTTTATCGAAATCGACAAAATCACCGTGAAACTCAGCCTCTTCCTCGCGCCAGATTTCACGCATCGCCAGAGTGCGCTCGCGGAGTATTGGCCAACGTTGTGCGAACGGCGTGCCATGGTTCTCCATTTCTTCGGCATTCCAACCAGCACCGATTCCCAGCACTAAGCGGCCGTCGGACAGGTGATCCAAGGTGGCGACCTGTTTCGCCATGAGAATAGGATCCCGTTCCGTAACCAGAGAAATACCGGTGCCGAGCTTAAGCTTTTGCGTCACCGATGCCGCCATAGTTAGGGCTACAAACGGATCGAAGGTGTGCCAATACTCTTTTGGCAAATCAGTTCCACCGGGCCAAGGCGATTTTCGGCTCGCGGGAATATGGGTATGTTCAGGCAGGAATA
This sequence comes from uncultured Gammaproteobacteria bacterium, assembly GCA_913050035.1. Taxonomy (GTDB): domain Bacteria; phylum Pseudomonadota; class Gammaproteobacteria; order Pseudomonadales; family Azotimanducaceae; genus UBA4421. The sequence continues at coordinate 4,103 of CAJXAC010000057.1, forward strand.
ACGATTCGAAACCGTACATTTCTGCCTGCTCCGCAAGGACCTGGGGCACAACCGCGTATTCGGTGGCAAACATGAGGAGGCCAAACTGCGTCATAAGCGAGCCCTCTAGGAAAACACCCAGCTTAACCCCTGACCGAAGGCCGAGGACAGAGCTTTAGAGCGCTATCTGCTCTAAACGCTCTAAATGCAGATCGATTTTGGCGACATAACGTGCCGCTGCCCGACCTTTGCGCGCATTTGGCCCAACATTATAGGAGCCCAAGGCACAGACTAGGTCGCCATCGCAGCGCTCTTGCAAGTGGCCGAGTACTTGAGCGCCACAATAAATGTTTTGTTCCGGATCATTTAAATGATCTTGGCCGCAAAATGCTGCCCAGTAGTCCGGCCGGACTTGAGCGGGACCAACGGCCCCTACAGGTGAGCGCACATGTTTACGAAAAGAGCTTTCGGTCAGTACTAAGCTTGCTAGCACGTCTGGAGATATCCCCTGACGCTCGGAAGCCTCGATCAACCAATGGGAAAACTCTTCTGCCTTTAAGCGTTGGATACCAAATGCCGTACTGATGCGGCTGCCTAGGTTGGCAACTTCAACGTCATAGGCCAATAGACCCAATTGTGGCTTAGCAAAAGACACTACTCGTTGTTCTGGAACGTATGCGTTGCCGTGTATGAGCGCTAGACCCAACACCAGAGCCAGTGCACATATTCCTAACCGTGCGTCTATAAGAGCCTTCAGCGCAGCAAAAACAACACCGTGTTTCATGGCTTTCTCCCGCGACAGAACCTTACCCTCTTCGGTTCCGACCCTTTTTTTATTTTTGCTCACAGACCCCAAGTAGCGACACGAATTCTACCCATCGCGTCGCCATTGCGGAACAAAATAATGAAGAAAAAATGGAATTGCGCCGAATTATTCGGGTTTCGGCATTAAATGTAAGTGCTCACTTACTCTGAAAAGCTTTAACAGCGTTAATCCGGCGGCTTGTCGGTCGCGCATGGGAGCGCCCCTTAGACTCAAAAGGTCTAACGACACAGCCCATACGACAACCTGAAACCGACTATGGCCTAGCCGGCCCTTAGCGCCTGAATGATTTCCCCACGCTGGGCATCATCGGAGACCGGGAAGGATGCTGAGGTCCGATCGGTGAACGATCCGTATCTTTCAAGCATTTGCGGGGCAATTTCCGCTGGCTCGCCCATAACACCGAACTCAGCAAGTATATCGTCGGTTATCAGGGTCCCCATTTCCTTCCAGCGGCCTTGTTTTGACATGGTATTCAGTTCGCTTTGCAGATCACCCACGCCAATTGAGTCCAAAACGCCTTTATATGCGGGTGTAGATCCATAAAACGCTATGCGCTCCTGAGCGGCTTTCTTGCTCGCAGCAAACTCCGCTTCATCGCGGCCAGTAACCACGAAACATGAATAGGACAGTTCGAAGTCCTTACGAGTTTTACCTGCCTTGGCCAGCCCCTGCTCAATCGCGGGTAGCGTTACCGAATTAATGTAAGGCAAGGTGCTAAACGGATGGATGATCATGCCATCAGCAACTTCGCCAGCCACTTCGGTCATCTTGGGACCGACGGCCGCCAATACGACTTTCGGCGCACCGTAATCCTTATCTTCCGGAGTAAACGCCGGGGTCATAAGCGTATGCCGGTAGTATTCGCCGACGAATTCTAGAGGTGTGCCGTCATACCAATTCGCCCATATCGCACGCATGGCTAACACCAATTCACGCATCTGTGCTGCAGGAGCACCCCACTGCATGCTAAAGCGCTTGGTAATGTGCGGCTTAATTTGTGAACCTAAGCCCAGAGTAAATCGCCCTTTGGAATAGGCATTAAGGTCATGGCCGATATTCGCCAAATTCATCGGACTGCGCGCAAACGCTACCGCTATTGAAGAGGCAATCTCTAGCTTGTCGCTGTGCTCTGCAGCCAATAGCAAAGGAAAAAATGGGTCGTGATTCATTTCCGCGGTGCGGACACCATCGTACCCGTCGGCTTCTAACTTACCCACAATGGAGGGTATTTTTTCTAATTGATGACCAATACCTGCATCTACTTTCATGTTCTCTCCCTTAATTTACCGCTACTAACCTCGACTAAACTGCCGATAGCTTTTCTATGATGTTTGCCCGATCTGCTTTACCGATATGGGCGTAAGCCGCTGAGGTGCGGTCTACGATATCACCGTAGCGGTTAATGATCTGATCCGGCAGAGTTTGTGGCTCCCCAATGACAGCAAATTCTTGCAAAAGGTCAGGAGTAATAAGCTCGCCCATTTCCTGCCAGCGCCCCTGCTTCGACATCGTATTCAAATCAGCTTGCAACTCTCCCGCCCCTACACTTTCAAGAACCGGCTTATACGCCGGGGTAGAACCATAGAAAGCAATCTGCTGTCGGGTCGCTTGTTCTGCCTCTCGCATGTCTTCTTCCGTGTTACCGGTCACGATAAACATGGGGTAACTGATTTCAAAATCTTCGCGACGCTTGCCCGCCTTGGCAAACCCTCGTTCGAGAGCTGGCAAAGTGGTTTCGCGTAGATATTTCTCAGTGGTAAACGCATGCACAATAATGCCATCCGCTACCTCGCCCGCGACTTCAGTCATTTTTGGACCCACCGCGGCAAGAAATACCTTGGGCGCGCCATAGTCCACATTGGTCGGCGTGAAAAACGGCGTCATCAACGTATGAGTATAAAATTCTCCCGTAAATTCAAGTGGTTGCTGTTGGTGCCAGCAATCCCAAATGGCGCGCATCGCCATGATGTATTCGCGCATACGCGCTGCCGGACTCGACCAGGGCATACTGAAGCGCTTGGTAATATGCGGCCTGATTTGGGATCCTAAACCAAGGGTAAATCGGCCCTTCGAGTAGGCATTGAGATCGTGTCCGATGTTCGCCAGGGTCATTGGCGATCGTGCGAAGGCCACAGCGATCGAAGTCATAAGCTCAATACGCTGAGTGTTCTGTGCAGCGACCAGTAACGGAAAAAATGGATCATGGGCCGTTTCAGCCGTCATCACCCCAGCGTACCCCATATCTTCCATTTCCGCGGCCTGGGCGCCAACGGTATTCAGATCAAGACTCACACCACCATCTACGTACATGTCCTCACCTCCTGGAACAAACTACTCACTTTGAATCGGTTGCGTCGGCGCAACGTCACTTACGAACGGACCACGCTGTGGCACCCCTGCATAGGACTCGGATAAAACAAACCGATCACAACTATGCCCCTCTTCATTAAACCTAAGCCGAAAAAATAGGTCATTCGGATGTGTAATACGCACGACCTCTTCAGGACTCAATTGCAGAAAATGCTCAAGTAATGCTTTCGACACCACACCGTGGCTGATAATCGCCGCCCGTTCAACACTTTTAATCCGTTGAATCACTGGTGCTACCCGGGTACTCAGGTCAGCCAGATTCTCTCCACCACCGGGCCTGTAGCCATAAGGATCAGCGCGTAACGCTGACAGCCCCGGACCGTCTTCCTGCTCTACTTCAGTCAAGGTCTTACCCGACCATCTGCCGCAATCTCGTTCTACTAGATCATCGGATAATTCCACGGGCGCCTGCAGATGGGCATTCACGAGTTCTGCCGTTTGTCGGGTTCGGCCTGCGCTTGAGACCCACAACTTATCGATGCCTCCCAGGCGCTTGAGCACCTCACCATGGCCGGTTGCTTGGGTTTTGCCCTCTGCTGTGAGTGGCGAGTTCAAACGCCCCTGCATGCGACGTTGCACATTCCATTGTGTTTGGCCGTGGCGCAACACATAAAGCACTTTCAGTTTCATCAATGCGATCAGCAGATGGCTTTACTTAAACTGAAACGCCTGAGCTGTAAACGCTGCAAAAGTGCGCTCGGTGTCCTCTCGCGAGGCCGCCAACGGCGCAATAATGTGGGTATGCACACCGCCGTCCGCATCTTCCTGAATACGCTTTTGAATCTCTTCCTCGTTACCGATGATGGCTATTTCGTCGATCATTTCATCGCTCATAGCACCCGCAGTCTTCGCACGATCCTTCGCAGCCCAACCCTCTGTTATTTGTGCTGCCGCGTCCTCGTAACCTGCCCACGCCAGAAAATTGTTGTAAACCGGCGTTGCGTAGTAAGGCCCGAATGCCGCCCGGAACAAGTTACGTCCGTATTCTTTGTCATCAGTACACAACACCATGGCACGATTGACGATTTCTATATCTGCCGGGTTTTTCCCAGCCTTCTCGGCGCCTATAGCGACATGCTCCATCATTTTTGGCAGCGCCGCCTTTGGCCACAAATTGAAAATCACTCCGTCGCCGACTTCAGCAGCCATTTCGATCATTTTCGGCCGCAGGGCTGCCAGATAGAGTGGTGGCGGATTTTCCATCGGGGCCTGTCGATAGCCCTTACTGAACAAGGTCTCGCCGTCGAAATCGGTTTTTGCGCCACTGAGCATGATTTTGACTAATTCCGCAGTCTCCCGAACCCGTGTCAGTGGCTTATCTAATGGAATGCCATTGAATTGACCCATGATAGTTTGGCTCGATGACCCAATACCCATGACGAAACGATCAGGTAACAGTTGCCCAATTACATTTGCTGAGGCCGCTAAAACCGATGGCGAGCGGGTATAAACGGGCGTAACCGCTGTCCCTATTCGAATACTTTTTGTCAGATGCGCAATCGCCGCCACTTGGGTCAACGTATCAGGCGCTCCAGAATCGCTGAACCAAGCATCAGGAATACCCTGCTCTTCGGCCCATTGGATGCGTGCAATTGTGTCTTCGATGCGTGGCCCAGCAGGCAAAGTAACCGCTATTCTTTTGGCTAAAGCCATGTAAATCCCCCGTTAAGACGCCAGATGAGTGGCATAGTGTTAATAAACATAGATTCTCATTTTGCCCTGTCGAAGATCAAGCCGTATCCTTAACGGATTACTACCACTGGTCGGGATAGGGGACAGCATGAGCGACGTAGAACTCACCCAAGTGCGAGAAGCACATAAATTTGATGAAGCCGCTCTGGCTGCATATATGCAAACCCATGTTGAAGGCTTCATCGGCCCGCTGAGCATAAAGCAGTTTGAAGGCGGCCAATCTAATCCTACCTTCCAGCTCATCACGCCGAACCAAACCTATGTCATGCGTAAGCAGCCTCCGGGGGAGTTGCTGCCTTCTGCCCATCAGGTAGATCGCGAATTTAAGGTCATGGCGGCGTTATGGGATACGCCGGTACCCGTCCCAAAGATGTATTGCTTATGCGAAGACACCAGCATTATTGGCACCAAGTTCTACATTATGGAGATGGTAGAGGGCCGCTTGTTTACTGAAACGCGCCTGCCCAGCAGCAGCAAAAGCGAGCGCAACGCCATCTATTTAGATCTTGCGCGAGTTCTAGCCGAATTGCACAACGTTGACCCTGTGGCGGTAGGACTGGGAGAGTTTGGTCGCCCGGGAAATTACTACGAACGTCAAATTGGCCGCTGGAGCAAACAGTATATTGCTTCAAAGACGGAAGAGATTGCGGCCATGGACAATCTCATGGAATGGCTGCCTCAAAACATTCCGACAGACGCAGGCAGCGTTATTGTTCATGGTGATTACCGCCTCGGAAATGTGCTTATTCACCCCACGGAGCCGAAAATAGTCGCGGTGCTGGACTGGGAACTTTCAACCCTAGGCGATGGCTTGGCCGATTTGGGTTATCTCTGCCAAGATTACCATGGCGATGCCTACGACGACGAAGGCTTAGCTGGCGCCGATTATGATGCCTTGGGCATTCCTACTGAGGCGGAGTTTGTTGCAGAGTACTGTAAGCACGCCGGTCGCGATGGCATCGACAACTGGCCATTTTATTTGATCTACAACATGTTCCGATCGGCGGGCATTATTCAGGGCGTCTACAAGCGCGGTCTCGACGGCAATGCCAGTTCAGAAAAGGCGCTTGAATACGTTGATGCCGCACGCCTGCGATCAGAGCGCGGCTGGGCCATGGTCAACGACAGCTAGCGGACACAACGCATTGGGCGTGGCCGCTTCGCAGCCACACTGTGCCAAGCCAGTTCTTGGTTAGAGCATTTCCTCTGCAACGACCTGCAACGCGGCAGGGTCTTGGCTCCCCAGTAACATGCTCGAAACATGACCCTTTGCACCTGCAGCCTTCCAACCCTGAAGCTGTTCACGGATATGCTCCGCTGGACCCACAAGCGCACAGGCATCGATGAGTTCCGCTGGCACCGCAGCCATTGCCTCGTCCTTGCGCCCAGCAAGGTAATGATCCTGAATCTCTACCGCCGCGTCCTCAAACCCTAAACGTTTGCAGTAATCGTTGTAGAAATTCTTGTCTCGCGCCCCCATGCCACCAATGTATAACGCCATCATGCCGCGCACAGGTATTCGACACTGTTCAATGTCATCCCCCATTACCAGTGTCACGAATGGCGCAATATCGAATTGGCTGAGGTTCTTTTCCGCAGATTCTTCAGTGATGTCCGCATTAGCCAGGGCAAAACCCTTTTCTATGGGGTCGGCAAATACTGAATATTTTTCCGGATCCATCCATACGGGGAAAAATCCGTCCGCCACCTCGGCCGAAGCAGTAACACCGTTATTAGTAATCGTTGCCGCGTATATCGGAATATCTTCTTCACAGTGCAGGATACTCTTGAGCGGTTTGCCCAAGCCGGTAGCTCCTGCTCCGGTATAGGGCAGGTTATACATGGCTCCCTCAAACGATAACGGTTCCTGCCGGGCGAAAATCTGCTTCATAATTTGCACATATTCGCGCAGCCGACTCACCGGCTTACCGTATGGCACGCCGTGCCAACCTTCCACAACCTGGGGACCCGACGCACCTAAGCCTGCTATAAATCGCCCACCTGACAGTTCCGCCAAACTCATAGCGGTCATAGCCGCCATCGCCGGCGATCGAGCTGGCATCTGCATGATTGCCGTACCTACCTTGATACGGTCGGTCTGCGCCAAAATCCACGCAGCAGGCGTCACAGCGTCCGAACCGTAGGCCTCCGCGGTCCAAATTGACTCATAGCCTAAATTTTCGGCGTGTTTGATTGCGTCTATTGAAATACTGAACTTGCGGCCAGAGTAGCCGGCGAGAATGCCTAGTTTCATGATCGTCCTTATCCTGATTGAGTGTCTAGATATCTAATAATGTCCATTGATTCGTACATCCATTCGACCTCGTCACCGCGCTGAATACGCAAACATGGGACAGTGCCGCGCCCGCCGCCCTGAAGCAATTCCTTGAACGCTGCCGGATCTCGAAGCGTATCGCGAAATACCATGTCGATACCGCGATGTTGCAAAAACTGCCGTACTCGAGCACAAAACCCGCACGTATCAGAGGTGAAGAGTTGGTAGCTTTCTAGCCCATCCATATTTTTTTCCCAGTGCTTCGCGAGCGTCGCAGACTAATACCTGTGGATCATTATGGTCAATAACGTAACAATAAGGACGTTGTCGCCACGTCAAAATAGGAGCTTTAAAATGCCCGCAGCCAAACGTAAATCTGCTGATCGCGTGGCCGCTACGCGAGCGCTTTTTCTTGGCCTACTCGGGGTCGTCGGGGTGGCTATGATAGGCCTTGGCATTTATTTCTCCAGCGGCGGCGGCCATAGCGACACACCACAGTTGGGCACCGACTTTGAGATCATCGAAAATGCTGATCGACCTCGATCAAAGGGTCCGATCACGGTTGCAGAATTCTTTTCCTACGGCTGCATCCACTGCAAAAATTTCGACCCTGACTTCAAAGAGTGGGCCACCAGCGCCACTGATGATGTTCAGGTCATACGCCGACCCGCGACCTTTTCCGCAAGTTGGACGCTGTTAGGCCAGGCCTATCTCGCGTTGGAACACGCAAACGCCCTCGAGGGACACCATGAGCGCTTATTCAGTGCTATTCATGACGGGCGTAAACGCTTTAGCAGCGGCCAGGACATTGCAGATCACTTGGACAGTCCAGAATTCAGCGCTCAGGACTTTATGCGCGCCTTCAACAGCGCTTCGGTAAGGCGCAAATTGAGCCGCGCCGCCGATGATACTCGACGCTATCAAATCGCTAGCGTGCCTACCCTAGTGGTTGCCGGCAAATATCGCATAAGCATGAATAATGGCACCCAACGCGCGCTCCAGGTCGCAGACTGGCTGGTGACAGAGGAGCGCAAACGCATCGGTGACGCGGACTAATTCAGTACGCGCCGGCAATCTCGTTACCAAGTCAACGTCACGGATAAGCCTATTTGCCGTGGTGCACCCAACTGGGTCCACGCGTTATCGGCATAGCCACTGCGCGGATCATTGCCAAAGTAAAAACCCCGCACGGGATAATCGGCATCGGTTAAATTACGACCCCACAGTCGCGCAGCATAACGTCCCATACGGTATCCAACTGCTGCGCTAACGAGCGCATGACTGTCCGCCTGGGCACTGTGACTATCGGAAAAGTAATACCCGTCTTGGGCTTCAACGGCGAGGCTCGCGAACCAACGCTCAGACAGTTCATAGCGCACGGATAAGTGTCCTTGATAACCGGGTGCATGGGCTTGCTCACGACCATCTAAGTTATTTCCCGCGGCGTCGATATAATCCTGATACTCGGTTTTCAAGAGTCCTAAGCCCGCATTGACGAGCAGCCGCTCGCTTAGCGCCAAATCGATTTCAGCCTCAACACCTTGGTTGATGCCTGAAGCGGCATTGCCGGTAAATTCGATGAATTCAGATGAGCCGTCATCGCGCACCCGCACAATTGATGTGGCGATTTGCACGTCCGACCGCGCCATGTGGAATAGCGCCAACCGAACCTCGCCTCGGTCAGCAAAAATCTTGGCTTTATAACCTACTTCAAAATTCCACAATGTCTCTGGGTTAAATAAGCGTAAATCTGCATCGAGAGTTCCGGAAGTATTGAAGCCACCAGACTTATAGCCTTGGGTGAAGCTGACATAGCCTAGGCCCTGATCCGCAAAACGCCGCTCTATACGCAGACGCGATCCGAAGAGATCGTCTTCGGGGCGAAATCTCACTCCTGCATTGTCCTGATAATCTGCCTGATGTATCTCGGCTCGCGCGCCCACTGAGAGTGTCCAAAGGGAGGTCATCGGCAAGCGCACCTCGCCGTAGATCGCGTGGCGTTCAAGTGCGAATTGACTGGTAAAACTCTGTTCAAGCCACGTGTAGTCACGCACCAAATCTACGTCGCGATTCAATAGATAGACACCAACCAACCAACTGAGCGCATCTTCACGACTGTCTTTGGATAGCCAACGCACATCTACTGTCGCCGTGTTAATTCCACGCTCGTAATTATCCGTGGAGCTATAGCCATATGGGTGGAAGCCAACATAGGTCCAGTCTTCATCATAGCCGTACCGAACATCACTGCTAACATACCCAGCGGACGCAACCAACTGCGCCCAGTCGAGGTCGTTAACTTCAACGCGCGCGCTTAAATATCGACTGGTCTGCTCATCAACACCGGGCTGATCCGAACGGGTCTGACGATTATTATCAAGGGAAAAAGCGTCGTAGCCATTGGCCACATCCACCACCCCGCCAGCGAGTTGCCAACTCAACGCGTCACTGCGGCCATCTAACTTCAATCGCAGAGTGGATTCGTCGTGATTATCAGTATTCGAGCTGGGTAAGAATACATTGTCGATGAAACCATCATCTTGATACTTACGAACACTCAAACGCATGCCTACATCATCAGTAAGCGGCCCGCTGATCACAGCACCAGCACCCTGAGCACCATAGTTGCCCACATCAAGCTGAACCCTACTCTGCCAATCTATGGTCGAGCCGGGGGTGACCACATTGATCAACCCGGCCAGCGCATTCGCACCGTATAACGTGCCCTGAGGACCCCGCAAGACTTCGATTTGCGACACATCGAATAACGTCGCCGCAGTGCCAACGCCACTGAAATCCACGCCGTCTATCAGCATCCCAACAGAGGAGTTAAGTGGTTCAGCAAATTGTCCGCGCTCGCCAATCCCACGCATTTGCACGAAGCGCGCTCTCGACGCGCCACTGGCAAAATTTACATTTACTGCTTGGGCTAATACTTCTTCTAGGTGATTGACAACATCAGACCTGTCATCAGGAATCAATAACGATACAGAACCCGCTACTTCGTTTACTGCAACTGCACGCAGCTCTGCAGTAACAACAACTTCTTCTATCGTTTCGACGTCAGCACTGACAGCGCACAGCGGCAGAGCAAGGCCGATAGCCAGCATCAACTTACGTGACAATATACTTGGAATACTTTTTACCACTACCATTACCATCTCCTATGGACAGGCCAGAAATTAGCCTAAGAAGATGCAGTCCTATTCCTACGCCGGTGTTAACCGGATCAGGTTCAAAGGGTCCGTCACAATGGACGTCTCAGGCATGTTGCCACCCCTTAGGCGACGCTTATTAAAACAAATATCTTTGCCGGAGTAAAAACCCAGGGCCTAGGAACGGGCGCCAGCGCACAGTCTGAGCACTTTACCAGTGCCCAATTTGTTGACCCCTCGGGGCTTTATCTCACTCCACATGACACCCGCCCTTGCCAGTAACACGTTGCTCGGCGACCATCGCTATTGCAAACCCATTAACCTACGAATCTGTTACCGTTGCGCAATCTGGTGGGAGTCTACCTTGGCGGCCCAAAACAAACGTAAAAGCAGCAATAGACGAGCTAAACGCCGACCCAAGCAACAGCGCTTTTGGCCACGCCTGCGTGCGGCAATATGGCGCCTCATATGGCGCACTTTAATAGGACTCAGCCTGCTAACCGTGCTGCTGTCAGCCGGCTATGCCTACTACATCGATCGCACCATTAGCAAAACCTTCGAGGGCCGGCGCTGGTCTGTGCCCGCACAGGTCTACGCACAGCCACTGGAGTTATTCAGCGGACTGGCGCTCTCAAAAAGCCAATTCATAACTGAATTGACTCGCTTAGGTTATCGACCGGACCTAGAGCTTAATTCTGCCGGAACCTACCGAGAGGACAGCCGCGGCGTGACCGCCTACTTGCGCGGTTTCCGCTTCATCGACGGCTTCCGGCCAGCCCAAATACTGCGCTTTACCTTTAATAACAGCGGTATTCGACAGATTACTGAGCCAGGCTCGGGAGAAGTTGTGCTGGTCCGCATGGATCCGGCGAAGATCGGCAGTTTTTTCCCATCCCATGGCGAAGACCGAATCGTATTGACGCCGGAGGAAGTGCCCACTTTGCTCGCCGAAGGCCTAAAAGCGATAGAAGACCGCAACTTCGACGAGCACCGGGGATTTAGCATTAGCGGAATTTTGCGTGCGCTCATTGTGAATCTCCGCGCCGGCGCAACCCGTCAGGGTGGCAGCACCCTCACTCAACAATTGGTGAAAAGCTACTTCCTAACTAACGAACAAACCCTACAACGCAAACTGCGTGAGCTGGCGATGGCGGTAATCTTAGAACTGCGTTTCAGCAAACAAGACCTGCTCACCGCTTACGTCAACGAAATTTTTCTCGGTCAAAATGGCGCCCGTGCAATCCATGGATTTGGTCTTGGTGCACAGTTCTACTTCAACAAACCCCTTAACGAACTGGGAGTGGCAGAAGTTGCAACGCTCATCAGCATCATTCGCGGCCCCTCTTACTACAATCCGTTCCGCCACCCTGAGCGCGCGCTTACCCGGCGCGACAGAATTTTAGACACGTTCTATAGCGACGGACTGATCAATGCTGCGGCTCATCGCAACGCCAAGGCGCAACCCCTGGGCGTCGTTAGCGCCGCCGGACGCGGCGGCGCATATTATCCGGCATTCATGGACCTGGTCCGAAGTGAGTTGTCAGAGCGCTATTCAAATACTGATCTGCGTTCGCAAGGGCTGCAGATTTTTACCACCTTAGAGCCGCGCCTCCAGGAGAATACTCAGCAAGCTGTGAGCCGGACGCTCAATGCCATCGAGCGCGAGCGCGAACTGCCCAGCAATAGTTTGCAGGCGGCCAGCGTCGTCGCTGATAGCCAAACCGGTGAGGTTCTGGCGCTGGTAGGCGGCCGCCAAGGACGTGTCGACGGCTTTAACCGCGCGCTCAACGCACAACGCTCGGTAGGCTCGGTGATCAAGCCGGTAACTGTATTAACAGCGCTAAATCAGGGCATGGACTTAACGGACAAAATTGTTGATCAAGCTGTTACTTTGCCCCAGCCCTCGGGAGAAACCTGGGCGCCAAAAAACTTCGACGGCAAAACCCACGGGGCGATGCCGATGTATTTGGCACTTAGCCGCTCATTAAATCTGGCAATGGTGGATCTCGGGCAGCGAGTCGGTATCGAGAATGTGCAACAACAATTTACCACCCTGACAGATCGGCGGCCCGAAAACCCCTACCCGTCGTTTTTACTGGGGGCTGAAGCCATGTCGCCGCTACAAACCCTCGAGTTATATGGCAACTTCGCCAGTGGCGGCTTTCATACTCGCCCCAAGGCCGTTATCGCAGTGCTGGACGAAAACGGCTCGGCCCTATCGCACCACACCTTCGAGATGCGCCAAAGCATTCAGATGCCAAAGGTTGCCGCCTTGAATAGAGCACTCGAGTTGGTGATGCGCCGAGGCACCGGCCGAACATCGCCTTTCGCGCAGCTTGGGGTGGCCGGGAAAACCGGCACGACCAACGACAATCGCGATAGCTGGTTCGCTGGCTTCGATAATAGTCATTTGTCCGTCGTTTGGGTTGGCCGCGACGACAACCAGAGCACCGGATTAACTGGCTCCAGCGGAGCCCTGCGGGTATGGAATGCTATGGCCCGACGCAATGGCGTGGACCCTATAACGCCGATACCCAGCGACGACCTCGTGGCGATCGAATACACTAGCGGCCAGCGCGCTACTGAACGCTGTGCAGACGTGGTTTTACTGCCGGTGCGGACGCCCCAGTCACTGGCTATCAAGCCAGGCTGTAACATCAAGCCTTCGTTAAAACAGCGCTTGAGATCGATTTTTACCGATGAGTAGCAACATGACAGCGAACTTTGCCCGCTCTATTTGTCTAGCTGCGTATTTGACTCTCGCAGCCTGCGCCAGCGCACCAACACCCAATCCGGCTCCCTCAGCTAAGGCAACAGCACCGGCGGTTGAGCGCCGCCAACCCGCGCCACCGAAGACTAATACCGATGCGACCTTTGCGCTGCTAAGCGAAGCCGATACTGCACTGGGTGCCGCGCAACCTAAACGTGCCATCCTGCTTCTAGAACGCGCGGTAAGAATAGAGCCAAGAAACTTTGAACTATGGATCCGCCTCAGCCGCGCCCACCTCGCAACAGACAATATGAATGCTGCTATGCAACACGCGCGCAAAGCAATCGCCCTGGCAGATGTCGCTGTGGGCGTAACGACGGCTACCGCCCAGGCCAAGGCCTGGCTTCAATATGCTGAGGTGCTTGAGTATCGCGGACAAAAACAAGAGGCCGCTTCGATTCGGCGACGTTATGGGCAACAGCGCGGCTAAGACAAATCGTGCTATGCTGACGATCTAGGATGCGCAGGCCTAAATCCCTATGACGCACAAATCTTTTCTGACCATTTGCTGTCTTTGGTTCATAGCAATTGGCCTACTCGGCTGCGCTACCAATCCGGTTACGGGCAGGAGCGAGCTGAACATCATCTCCGAGAGTTGGGAGCTCAAAACCGGTAAGCAACACTACTTACCAATGCGCCAAAGCCAAGGCGGCGACTATGTGGCGGACCCAAAGGTGCAAGATTATGTTCGCCAAGTCGGCAACAAACTGGCGGCAGTCAGCGACCGCAAACTGCCTTACGAATTCTCTGTGGTCAACGACAGCAGTGCTAATGCCTGGGCCCTGCCTGGGGGCAAAATCGCCATACATCGCGGCCTGCTGACTGAACTGAAAAGCGAGGCCGAATTAGCTGCGGTACTTAGTCACGAAATAGTTCATGCAGCAGCGAAACATGGTGCCAAAAGCATGCAACGCGGCATGCTGTTACAGAGCACTATTGCACTTGCCGGCGCTGCCGCAGAAAACTCAAGCTATACGGAATATGCAGAGCGCGCAGCAGAATTGGGTGCCACGCTTATTAGTACCAAGTATGGGCGCGATGCTGAGCGCGAGTCGGATCTTTACGGCATGAACTACATGACCAGAGCCGGCTATGACCCGATGGGCGCTGTGGACTTGCAACAAACATTTGTGAATATTTCGCGGAACCGGCAAAGCAATACTCTAGCGCCCTTATTTGCCAGCCACCCTCCCTCCAAAGAGCGTCTTGCAAGCAATCGCGCTCATGCCGCAACGTTGCCGAAAGGCGGAGCGCGCGGAACGGCACGCTATCAGCAGGTAATGCAGCACCTGCGAACCACCAAACCCGCTTATCAAACCTATGAAAAAGCTACTGCAGCTTTTGCTGAGGCTGATTTTGCAGCTGCCCAGGCGCTGGCAAAAACAGCCATCAAAATTGAGCCTAATGAAGCGCATTTCTTCGGGCTGCTTGGTGACATTGCAAGCATTAACGACCGCGTGGCCCTTGCACAAAGGCACTATCGCGAGGCCATTCGCCTTAATGACAGATTCTTCTATCCACATTTGCAAAGCGGCTTAGTCAGCCAAGAGCTGGGCGAACTGGTCGCTGCCAAGGCTAGTCTCAAACGCAGCATTACATTATTACCCACGGCTTCAGCCTATAACGCCCTTGGTGAAATTGCAGAATCTGAGGGTAACGCAGCACAAGCAAAAGAGTACTTTGCTGCGGCTAGCAAGGACAATGGAGAGGCCGGTCAGGCAGCCCTAACTGCTCTTGTTAGGCTCAATGTTGCCGAAAACGCCGGCGCTTACATCAAAACTACACTCGAGCTTGCAGGTTCCGGTGAATGGATCATCACTTTGCACAACACTGCACCGCGTGATTTTACCGGCCTGAAGTTGGTGCTGGCCTATGCCGACCAAAACGGTCGAATACAGCACAAGCAACTCAGCCTTGGTGGACACATAAGCGCCCAAAACAGACGACGAATAAACAGCGGCGTGACCGCGAACGCTAACCTATACCCACCTCAAGTCATCGTTAGCAAAATACAACTTGTAGCTAGCTGACAGTGGCGTAAAGCGCTGCGCGGTCCTTTACCGATGCGCCCGGATTGGCGAATTCGCATTTGCCGAGAATGTCGCATCCGGCCTCTTCCGAAGGACCGGCCAATCGGACCAGCGGCGTGTTGCCGATGGACAGTGAGTTGTCTTCGTAAATACGTGACATGGCGTTCTCCTCCTTGTTTTGCTGCCATCTTAGCACCAAGGGTGGCGCATTGTGTCTCAGCGCAGCTGTTGCTGGAGCCAGGCCGACAACTGGGCGGCGGACTGGGCGCCGCTGCTGCGGGCGACCTCTCGTCCCCCGCGAAACAGGATCAGGGTGGGAATGCTGCGAATGCCGAACTGCCCGGCCGCCCGTGGCGCTTCCTCGGTGTTCAGCTTGGCGAAGCTGACCTGCCCGCGCCATTGCCGTGCGGCCTGTTCGAACTGGGGCGCCATCATCTTGCAGGGGCCGCACCAGCTGGCCCAAAAGTCCACCAGCACCGGCAGGTCGGACTGGCCGACGAAGGCGGCCATGGAGGCATCATCCAAACGCGCGACATCACCCGCCAGCAACGGTCGCTTGCAGGCGCCGCAGTTGGGCCGGTCGCCCAGGCGGTCGGCGGGCACCCGGTTGGTTCTCAGGCAGTGGGG
>CAJXAC010000058.1 GCA_913050035.1 uncultured Gammaproteobacteria bacterium
CGACCAAAAGGCTCCGATAGGGAGCCGGCGAAAGGCGTTAGCCGGGTTCGTCTTCCAACAAGGATTGGAGGGGAAGCCCAGCACGCTTTGTTTTCGTGTAGAGCTTTGCAACTTTTATAGTAGTGCTCTGCGGCGAGTAGGGCAGAAAGACGGGATAGGACATAGACCAATGGCACTTGGACTGGTTGGTAAAAAAAGCGGAATGACACGTATCTTCAACGACGAAGGCGTGTCTGTGCCCGTAACTGTAATCGAGGCGGAACCGAATCGAATTACGCAGGTAAAAAGTCTAGAAACAGACGGCTATTCTGCGATTCAGGTAACAACCGGTGAGCGCCGGCTAAGCCGTGTGAGCAAGCCAATGGCGGGCCACTTCGCGAAGGCGAACTCTGGGGCTGGCCGTGGCTTGTGGGAATTTCGCGCTGCCGCAATCGATGGTCTGGACGTTGGTGGTGAACTCACCGTAGAGCAGTTTACTGCTGGCCAGCAAGTTGACGTGCAGGGCGTATCCAAGGGTAAGGGCTATGCGGGCACCATCAAGCGCTGGAACTTTCGCGGCCAAGATAATACCCACGGCAACTCAATCTCCCACCGCGCTCCAGGATCAATTGGTCAATGCCAAACCCCCGGTCGAGTATTCAAGGGCAAAAAGATGTCCGGTCAGATGGGTAATGCCCGAGTGACCACGCAAAATTTAGAAATCGTAGAAGTCGATGTAGAGCGCAATCTGATTATGGTCAAAGGCGCAGTTCCAGGGCCGACGGGTGGCGATGTTTGTATACGGCCAGCAGTTAAGGGCGGTAGCCAAGGCGCTGTTGCTGGCGGAGAGAGCGAATGAATTTAGATTTAGCAGTAAATGGCGGCAGCGTTGAATTGGCTGAGTCCGCCTTCGCGCGAGAATATAACGAAGCACTCGTGCACCAGGTGGTGGTCGCTTTTATGGCCGCAGGTCGTCAGGGATCTCGTGCCCAAAAGAACCGCTCAGCGGTCAGTGGCGGCGGCAAGAAGCCGTGGCGGCAAAAAGGTACAGGCCGGGCCCGGGCGGGAACCACGCGTTCGCCGATCTGGCGTTCTGGTGGCGTGACGTTTGCAGCACGACCGCAGGATCACTCCACAAAGGTTAACCGCAAAATGTACCGCGGCGCTTTGCGCTGCATCGTTTCTGAATTGATTCGTCAGCAGCGACTGGTGGCTGTGGAGTCTTTTGCGGTAGAGGCGCCGAAAACCAAGGAGTTGATCGCGCAGTTGAAGGATTTGGAGATTTCCAACGGTCTTATTATCACCGAGGAAGTGGATGAGAACTTGTTCTTGGCGGCGCGAAACGTCAAAGCGGTGGATGTGCGGGACGTCGAAGGGATCGATCCCGTCAGTCTTATTAGCTATGACAAAGTGCTGATCACCGTACCAGCATTGAAGAAACTGGAAGAGGTGCTGGCATGAATCAAGAGCGTATTTATACCGTTTTACGCGAACCGCATATCTCAGAGAAGGTTTCTGTGCTCGGCGATTTGGCTAACCAATACGCGTTCAAAGTAGCGCCCGACGCGACTCGAGCGGAAGTGCGAGAAGCTGTAGAAGCTATTTTCAAAGTGTCAGTGACAAAGGTCACCACCGCGAATGTTAAGGGTAAGGTCAAGCGCAACGCACGCGGCATTACGCGAAAGAAGAATTGGAAGAAGGCATACGTAACAGTAGTCGAAGGACAAGAAATCGACTTCATGGTTACGGAATAAGGGAACAGCGCAATGGCAGTTGTAAAAACCAAACCAACCTCAGCAGGACGCCGCTTTGTCGTTAAGGTTGTGGATTCTGAATTGCACAAAGGTGCGCCGCACAAGGCGCTACTGACTAAGCAAAACAGTACTGGCGGCCGTAATAATGCAGGCCGCATAACCACTCGGCATCGTGGTGGCGGTCATAAGCAGCACTATCGAATTATTGATTGGAAGCGCACTAAGGATGGAATTCCCGCGACAGTAGAGCGCTTGGAATACGACCCGAACCGCACCGCTAATATTGCTTTGCTGAAGTATGCAGATGGTGAGCGTCGCTACATTATCGCACCTAAAGGGGTCAGCGCCGGGGACGAATTGATGAGCGGCGGTACTGCGCCTATTCGCTCAGGCAATACGTTAGCTTTGCGCAATATCCCTGTGGGTAGCGTTATTCACTGTGTAGAGCTTAAGCCGGGCAAGGGTGCTCAGATGGTACGCAGTGCAGGAGGCTCCTGTCAGTTAGTCGCGCGTGAAGGTGCTTACGCAACCTTGCGTATGCGTTCCGGCGAAATGCGCCGTGTGTTGAGCGAATGCCGCGCAACGCTAGGGGAAGTTGGTAATAGTGAACACAACCTGCGCTCGCTCGGCAAAGCTGGTGCGAACCGATGGCGCGGTAAGCGCCCTACGGTGCGGGGTGTTGCCATGAACCCGGTAGATCACCCGCATGGTGGTGGTGAGGGTAAGACATCAGGTGGGCGTCATCCTGTATCGCCTTGGGGTATGCCGACCAAAGGGTTTAAGACCCGTAAGAACAAGCGCACGGATGGGCTCATTGTCCGTCGGCGCGGTAAGCGGTAGCAGTTAAGCAGAGAAATTTGCTGAGCAAGAACGGTAAACGGAGAAAGCTAAGTGCCACGATCATTATTTAAAGGTCCATTCGTCGACACCCATTTGCTGAAGAAGGTGGAAGCGGCTGCGGCTAACAATGAGCGTCGACCGATTAAGACATGGTCGCGTCGCTCAATGGTAATGCCAGAGATGGTAGGCCTAACCATTGCCGTTCATAACGGCAGGCAGCACGTTCCGGTATTGATTAACGAGGACATGGTGGGCCACAAGTTGGGTGAGTTTGCACCCACCCGTACCTACCGTGGTCATGCGGCGGATAAGAAAGCCAAGCGCTAAGTAAGCTAGGGGCGATAGAGGAAGATCATGCAAGTCAGTGCAATTGCTAAACGTCTACAGATTTCACCGCAAAAGGTGCGTCTGGTAGCCGACCAGGTCCGCGGAAAGCCAGTCGCTGATGCGCTGGACATTTTAAATTTCAGTACGCGCAAGGGCGCGCTGTTAGTGCGTAAGACGGTTGAGTCTGCGATCGCTAATGCGGAACACAACGAAGGTGCCGACGTAGACGACCTGCGGATAGCAGAAATCTACGTTAACGAAGGTATGACGATGAAACGTATTCGTCCACGCGCAAAGGGTCGCGCGGATCGTATTTTTAAGCGCAGCTGTCACATTACCGTGACGGTTTCGGACAGCTAAGAAGAGAAGACTATGGGTCAGAAAGTACATCCAACAGGTATTCGGCTGGGCATTGTTAAAGACCACACTTCGGTATGGTTTGCTGACAAAAAGAATTACTCCAAATACCTGCTCAATGACATAGAAGTGCGCGAGTTTTTGCGCAAGCAGTTGGCTGATGCTTCTGTGTCGCGTATCGAGATTGAGCGCCCAGCGCAAACAGCTAAGGTGACGATTCATACCGCCCGTCCAGGGATCGTGATTGGTAAAAAGGGTGAGGACGTTGAGCGTTTGCGTTCAAAACTGTCATCCATGATGGGTGTGCCGGTACATGTAAATATTGAAGAAATACGTAAGCCTGAGCTTGATGCCGTGTTGGTAGCGCAAAACGTTGCGCAGCAGCTGGAACGACGGGTGCAATTTCGTCGCGCCATGCGTCGTGTTATCCAAAATGCTATGCGACTCGGTGCCGAGGGCATCAAAGTGCGTGTAGCGGGTCGCCTAGGCGGTGCTGAGATCGCTCGTTCGGAGGTCTATCACGAAGGCCGCGTACCGCTGCATACACTGCGTGCCGACATCGACTACGCAACTTGGGAAGCGGAAACCACTTATGGAATTTTAGGCATCAAGGTTTGGATCTTTAAAGGTGAAATCATTGGGCCTCAGGAAACGGCTCAGGCCTCCCAACAGGCCTAACGATAAGGTTTAAGTGCGAAAATGTTACAACCCAAACGTACAAAATTTAGAAAGCAACAGAAGGGCCGCAATCGCGGGCTAGCGCTTCGCGGAAGTCGTGTGAGCTTTGGTGAATACGGTCTGAAAGCTGTAGGCCGTGGCCGGTTAACGGCGCGCCAAATAGAAGCGGGTCGTCGAGCCATGACGCGTCGAATTCGTCGTGGCGGCAAGATCTGGATTCGCGTTTTTCCAGACAAGCCAATCACCAAAAAGCCGCTTGAAGTTCGGCAGGGTAAGGGTAAAGGCAGCGTTGAATATTGGGTGGCGTTAGTACAGCCCGGCAAGGTGCTTTACGAAATGCAGGGTGTGCCTGAAGAGGTTGCTCGAGAAGCGTTGACTTTGGCGGCAGCAAAACTGCCCTTTAAGACAGTATTTGTTAAGCGGACGGCGATGTAATGAAAGCCACAGATCTAAGAACAAAGAGTGCAGAAGAATTGCAGGCAGAAGTATTGCGTTTGCGTAAAGAGCATTTTGCCTTGCGTATGCAGCGGGCCAGCGGCCAACTTGGACAGCCGCATCTGTTGAAGGAAGTGCGACGTGATATCGCACGTGTCAAAACCATAATTCAGGAGACGTCAGATGTCTGAGTCTGAGACAGAAGTACAAGCGCAGGCGAAAAACCCGCGGGCTGTATCTGGCGTAGTCGTTAGCGACCGGATGTCGAAGTCGATAACAGTAAAAGTTGAACGCCGCGTTAAGCACCCGGTTTACGGTAAGTTCGTTCGCAAGTCGACCAAGATCCATGCGCACGACGAACAAAACGAATGCCAGGTTGGAGACACCGTCACGGTGGTTGAGTGTCGACCGATTTCGAAGACCAAAACGTGGACACTGCAGAGCGTCGACGTGCGAGCCACTGGAGTCTAACTAGCCATGATTCAAACAGAAACAATGCTGGATATCGCTGACAACAGTGGGGCGCGCAAAGTTCAGTGCATCAAAGTTCTTGGAGGCAGCCATCGCCGCTACGCGGGAATTGGCGATGTGATCAAAGTTACAGTTAAAGAAGCGATTCCCCGTGGTCGAGTAAAGAAAGGCCAGGTAATGGACGCAGTAGTTGTACGTACCCGTAAGGGTGTGCGTCGCGCCGACGGATCATTGATTAAATTTGATCAAAACGCGGCGGTATTGTTGAACGCGCAAAAGCAGCCAGTTGGCACTCGGATATTTGGGCCGGTAACGCGAGAGCTGCGCACTGAAAATTTCATGCGCATTGTATCGCTGGCACCGGAGGTGCTGTAAGCAGGGCAAAGCCCATGGATGCTGAAGGTTAGTTCGCGTGGGCATCGTTAAAACGGATAAAAACTTTGTTTGTGAATTCAACAAAGTAGTAGAGGAAAACAAGGTTGTCAGTGGAAGGCTGACACATTAAGGAAACGGATCGAGAGACGGCATGTTAAAGATCAAGAAAGACGATGAAGTGGTGGTGATCGCCGGTCGCGACAAAGGCCGACGTGGCGAAGTGCTGCGAGTGCTCAAAGACGGTCGTTTAATGGTCGCTGGCATCAACATGGTGAAGAAGCACAAGCGACCGAATCCGAACCTGGGAGAGCAGGGCGGAATCATTGCGCAAGAAGCACCTATTCAGGCGTCGAATGTGGCGATCTGGAACGATGAGGATGAGCGCGCGGACCGAGTGGGTTTGCGCGTGGATGAAGACGGTAAAAAAGTCCGTTTCTTTAAGTCAAATGGCAAGGCAATCGAAGGCTAGTTATGGCGAATTTATACCAAAAGTACTGCGATGAAATTCGCCCCAAACTACAACAGGATCTTGAGATCAAGAATCCTATGGCAGTGCCAAAGATCAGTAAGATAACCATTAACATGGGTGTGGGCGAAGCGATTTCTGATCGTAAGATCATGGATGCCGCGGTTTCAGACATGACAGCTATTGCGGGTCAACAGCCTGTGATCTGTTTAGCGCGTCGCTCTGAGGCGGGATTCAAAATTCGCGAGGGCTATCCCATTGGTTGCAAGGTGACTCTGCGGCGCCAGCGCATGTACGACTTTATTGAAAGGCTAGTAGATATCGCGATACCGCGAATTCGGGATTTCCGTGGATTGAACCCCAAGGCGTTCGATGGTCGCGGCAACTTCAGTATGGGCCTTACTGAGCAAATCGTATTCGCAGAAATCGATTACGACAAAATCGACAAGATCCGCGGCATGGATATTTGTGTAACAACCACCGCGCAAACTAACGAAGCTGCACTTGAGCTGCTGAAAGCGTTCAAGTTCCCGTTCCGCACATAGCGAGAGATAGATTTATGGCAAAGCGCTCAATGATTGAGAGAGAGAAAAAGCGCAGTCGTGTACGTGCAAAGTACATGCAGAAGCGAATGGCACTGAAAGCGATCATCGCTGACCGCAATGTGTCCGACGAAGAACGTTGGGATGCACAAATAAAGCTGCAGGCGCTGCCGCGTGATTCCAGTGCTGTGCGTCAGCAACGGCGTTGCGGCGTAACTGGTCGTCCGCACGCGGTTTATCGAAAATTTGGATTGGCTCGAAACAAACTTCGCGAAGCTGCTATGCGTGGAGATGTTCCGGGTCTAGTTAAGGCGAGCTGGTAGGAATTAGTTCATGACAATGCAAGACCCCATCGCTGATTTGTTGACGCGTATGCGTAACGCGCAAATGGCCGGCCACGTGACCGTAGATATTCCTAACTCGAAGGCTAAGCAAGCCATCCTCCAGGTATTACTGGACGAAGGCTATATCAATGACTTCACGACCTCAGAGGATGTTAAAGGCGTTATTACCGTAGCCCTGAAGTATCACAACGGAGCACCGGTAATCGAGGAGATTGCACGAGTGAGTCGCCCAGGTCTGAGGATTTATAAAGAAAGCAATGACCTGCCTCAGGTTCGAGGTGGTTTGGGCGTTGCGATTGTGAGTACAAATAAAGGTGTAATGACGGATAAGTCGGCGCGTGCCCACGGTGTGGGTGGCGAAGTCTTATGCACCGTGTTTTAGAGGTTTTTTATGTCTCGCGTAGCAAATAATCCAGTCGCCATCCCCTCGGGCCTTGAAGTGAATCTGAACGGCCAGGATTTTGCCGTTAAAGGTAAGAAAGGCGAACTGCAATTGACCATCCACGACTCTGTTGTGCTCACTCAGGAAGAGGGCGAGCTGAAGTTGGCTGCTAAGAGTCAGGAAACCTCAGCCAAGGCCATGGCCGGCACCATGCGTGCGCTGGTGCAAAACATGGTTACGGGTGTTACAGACGGGTTTCAAAAGAAGCTGGAGCTGCAAGGTGTCGGTTACCGCGTCCAAGCTCAAGGCAATAAGTTGACTCTACAGTTAGGTTTTTCCCATCCTGTGGTGTACGTACTTCCAGAAGGCATTGGCGCTGAGGCGACCAGTCAGACAGAAATCGTCATTTCTGGTGTCGACAAGCAAAAAGTTGGTCAGGTGTGTGCAGAGATACGCGGCTTCCGACCACCAGAGCCCTACAAAGGTAAAGGTGTTCGTTATGCGGGCGAGTATGTACGCCGTAAGGAAGCGAAGAAGAAGTAATAGCCGTTTACGCCGTTAAGATTTTCGGCAGGGCAAAGAGAGTGGTGTTTGACGATCAGTACACGACTCGTGATTGGAGTGGATTCAGGAATGAATGAGAAAAAGAGCAGTAGACTTCGCCGCGCGCGGCGCAGCCGCATGAAAATGCGCGAACTGGGTACAGTGCGGTTAAGTGTCAACAGAACGCCTCGGCATATTTATGCTCAGGTGATTGCTGCTGACGGCAGCGAAATTTTGGCTCAGGCATCGACCCTGGATGCGACTTTGCGCGGTGGTGCGACGGGTAACGTTGCCACAGCAGAGAAGGTAGGCAAGTTGATTGCAGAACGGGCGAAAGAGGCCGGTATTACCCGCGTCGCTTTTGACCGCTCTGGGTTTAAATACCACGGTCGAGTTAAAGCGTTGGCGGATGCAGCACGCGAAGGTGGATTGGAGTTTTAGATGGCATATTCCGAAGAAATACGTGAAGAAGGACTGGTTGAGAAGCTCGTTCAGGTAAACCGGGTTGCCAAGGTGGTGAAAGGCGGCCGGATTTTCGGTTTTACCGCGCTAACAGTTGTCGGCGATGGCAACGGTAAAGTCGGCTTCGGCCGTGGTAAGGCGCGCGAAGTGCCAACAGCCATTCAAAAAGCTATGGAGGCAGCGCGGCGCAATATGGTCGAGGTGGACCTCAACGGCGACACCCTTTGGTATGCGACCACCGCTCGACATTCTGCTTCAAAGGTTTATATGCAACCGGCCTCAGAAGGTACGGGCGTTATTGCTGGTGGCACTATGCGAGCAGTTTTGGAAGCCGCAGGCGTGCAAAACGTGTTGGCCAAGTGTTATGGCTCAACCAATCCTGTGAATGTTGTTCAGGCAACATTTAAAGCACTACGAGCAGCTCGTTCACCTGAGCGGATCGCGCAAAAACGAGGTAAGGCCGTAGAGGACGTCGTTGCTTAACGGCGGCGGAGATAGGTAGGAACTAAAGATGAGCGACAAAACGGTAACAGTAACTCTGACGAAGAGTCCAATTGGCCGCCTAAAGAACCACAAGGCCTGTGTGGTTGGTTTGGGATTGCGACGTATCGGACACACGGTAACGGTGGAAGATACTCCGTCAGTTCGCGGCATGATTAATCGCATCAGCTATATGCTGCGAGTCGAGGGAGAATCCTAATGCGCATGAATGAGCTGCAGCCAGCTGTAGGAAGCCACAAGGCCAAGCGCCGTGTTGGACGAGGTCCTGGTTCAGGCTTTGGTAAAACCGCCGCGCGCGGGCAGAAAGGCCAAAAAGCGCGTTCTGGTGGTGGCGTTCGACCTGGTTTTGAAGGTGGTCAGTTGCCATTGCAAATGCGCATTCCGAAGTTTGGTTTTCGCTCGCGTGTGGCGCTCAGCACAGCTGAAGTGCGGTTGAGTGAATTAGCGAAAGTGCAAGGCGACACCATCAGCCTTGAAACCCTGAAGCAAGCGAATGTGGTCCGTCGTGACATGAAGCGCGTGCGCATTATGTTGTCGGGTGAAATCGCGCGAGCGGTAACTGTGGATGGTGCAAATATCGTGGTGACCAAGGGCGCGAAAGCAGCGATTGAAGCGGCTGGCGGTAGTGTGGCCGCGGGCGGCGCTGCGCAGGTTGAGAAAAAAACCGCTAAAGCAAAAGCGGCTGCAGAAGCTGTGCAAGCGGAAGATGCAGCGCCAGCCGACGTTGCCAATGAAGAATCAAACGACGACGCTGAGTAATAGAGTCGAATAAAAGCTGTAGCAATGACACGTAATCAAAACGACATGGCCAATCAACTGGCCGGCAATCAGGCCGGAGGCGCAGAATTGCGCTCGCGCCTGCTGTTCGTGTTGTTTGCTCTTATTGTTTATCGAGTGGGTACCCATATCCCTGTTCCGGGAATTGATCCTAGCCAGTTACAGGCACTCTTTAATCAAAACCAAGGCGGCATATTGGAATTATTCAATATGTTTTCAGGTGGTGCCTGGGAGCGCATGAGTATCCTCGCTCTTGGTGTTATTCCCTACATCACAGCCAGCATCATCATGAATCTTTTGACCATGATGTATCCGCAATTTCAGCAATGGCGTAAAGAAGGCGATGCAGGTCGGCGTAAAATTACTAAGGCCACCCGCTATCTGACTCTCGGCATTGCGCTTGTCCAAGGCACTTCACTGGCGGTAACTCTTGCCAATCAGGGCTTGGCGTTCGACAGCGGTTCTATATTTTTATTTGTCGCGACGCTGACATTGGTAACCGGTTCGATTTTTATGATGTGGCTGGGTGAGCAAATTACCGAGCGTGGTGTTGGTAATGGTATCTCGTTATTGATCTTTGCCGGCATCGTCTCTGGTTTCCCGGCAGCTATTGGTCAGATGTTTGAATCAGCGCGTCAGGGTAATTTGAACATCATCGTATTGCTGGCTATGGCGGCCATCGCGGTAGGACTAGTATGGTTTGTTGTACGGGTTGAGCGCGGGCAGCGGCGCATAACCGTAAATTACGCTAAGAAACAGCAGGGACGTCGGGTCTTTCAGGCGCAAAGCAGCCATCTGCCATTAAAGATAAATATGGCAGGGGTTATTCCGGCTATTTTTGCGTCAAGCTTGTTGCT
The DNA here is from genome assembly GCA_913050035.1 of uncultured Gammaproteobacteria bacterium. Lineage (GTDB taxonomy): Bacteria > Pseudomonadota > Gammaproteobacteria > Pseudomonadales > Azotimanducaceae > UBA4421. The sequence goes on from CAJXAC010000058.1 coordinate 10,091, forward strand.
GGCTCCGGCTTCGATGGCAAGCTGGTTTGGCAGCAATCCTGGTATGGATTGGCTGCAACAGGTTTCTCTCGTGCTATCTCCGGGACAGCCGCTGTATATCATGATGTTTGCCGCGGGAATTATTTTCTTCAGCTTTTTCTATACCGCCATCATGTTCGATCCAAAGGATGTGGCGGACAATTTGAAGCGCCAGGGCGCTTATGTGCCGGGTATTCGGCCCGGGCAGCAAACATCTAAGTACATTGACGATGTAATCACGCGGTTAACTGTTTTTGGCGCGCTTTATGTGACTCTCGTATGTCTATTGCCCGAATTCATGGTGGTATTTTTTGATACCTCGTTCCAATTAGGTGGAACAGCCGTGTTAATTGTAGTGGTGGTAGCGATGGACTTTATGTCCCAAGTGCAATCGCATTTGATGAGCAGCCAGTACGCAAAGTTGATGGAAAAATCGAATTTACAAAACTATGGGCGTCGGCGTTAGAGCGACGCGTAGGTTGGAAAGCATGAAAGTAAGAGCATCGGTAAAGAAAATTTGTAGAAACTGCAAAATCGTTAGACGCAAAGGCGTTGTGCGAGTGATATGCAGTGCTGAACCGCGCCACAAGCAGCGACAGGGTTAACCCGTCGCGTTTATTGGCCAAAAACGGAGCGTATAAATGGCACGTATCGCCGGAGTAAACATACCGGATAACAAACACGCAAGAATCTCGTTGACCTATATCTATGGCATCGGATTGACCTCTGCGGGGAAAATTTGTGACGCCGCTGGGGTAAAACCCGACGCGAAAATCGGCGAGTTGGATGAGGCGAACCTAGACGCGATCCGCGCCGAGGTAGGCAAACTCAATGTCGAGGGTGACTTGCGTCGAGAAACGTCGATGAACATCAAACGCTTGATGGATCTGGGTTGCTATCGTGGCATGCGTCACAGACGTCATTTGCCAGTGCATGGCCAGCGTACAAAGACTAATGCGCGTACCCGTAAGGGACCAAAGCGTCCCATCCGTCGTTAGGGTTAGATAGGAACTGTTATGGCTGAAAAGAAGAAAGCGAAGCGCGTAGTTGTTGATGGGTTGGCACACATACATGCGTCATTCAACAATACGATCATTACTATCACTGATCGTCAGGGGAACGCCTTGAGTTGGGCGACGTCTGGCGGTTCAGGTTTCCGCGGCTCGCGTAAAAGTACGCCCTTTGCAGCTCAGGTGGCTGCAGAGCGAGCAAGCAATGTAGCGGTTGAGTTTGGCATGAAAAGCGTCGATGTATTTGTTAAAGGCCCAGGACCGGGTCGTGAGTCCGCGGTACGTGCAATTAATGCTGCAGGGTTGAAGATCAACAGCATCTCAGACGTTACCCCAATTCCACATAATGGCTGCCGCCCGCCTAAGCGCCGTCGCGTTTAGCGGCTCGCAAGAATACGAACGGAGAAACTGGAATGGCCCGATATTTAGGACCAAAACTTAAACTGAGTCGTCGCGAAGGCACGGATTTATACCTCAAGAGTGGGGTCCGTCCGATTGATTCCAAATGCAAAATCGACAACGCACCTGGACAACATGGTATTCGGCGAGGCCGCCTGTCTGATTACGCGGTGCAGCTGCGTGAGAAACAAAAAGTGCGCCGCCTTTACGGTGTATTAGAAAAGCAATTCCGTAACTATTACAAAAAAGCGGATCGCAAGCGTGGTGCTACGGGTGAGAACCTGCTCAAGTTGCTGGAAAGTCGTTTGGATAACGTGGTTTACCGAATGGGCTTTGGGTCTACACGAGCGGAGTCCCGTCAGTTGGTATCCCACAAAGCGATTACCGTTAATGGTGGTCTAGTGAATGTAGCGTCTTATCAGGTTCAACCAGGTGATGTGGTCGCGGTATATGAAAAATCTCGCAACCAATTGCGTATTCAAGCTGCGCTGCAACTTGCAAGTCAACGTGGCGAAATCGATTGGGTTGAAGTGAATGCGGGGAATTTCGAAGGTGTATTCAAACGCTTGCCCGACCGCGAAGAATTACCAGCAGAAATTAATGAGAACCTCATTGTCGAGCTCTACTCGAAGTAATTGATCTGGCGTACAGCGCCTTAGGAGACAACAGCATGTCACAGTTGGCAAACGAGTTCATGACCCCTCGCAACATCGACGTCCAATCGGACAGTCCTTGTCGGGCCAAAGTTACTCTAGAGCCTTTAGAAAGAGGCTTTGGGCATACCTTAGGCAACACATTGCGCCGCATTCTGTTGTCATCAATGCCTGGGTGCGCAATTACTGAAGTACAAATTGATGGTGTACTTCACGAATACAGTACCCTTGAAGGTGTGCAGGAAGACGTCATCGATATTCTGCTGAACCTTAAAGACATCAGCGTGATTCTGCACAATCAGGATGAAGCGGTGATTACACTTTCAGTGTCTGGCGCTGGAAAAGTCACAGCTGGAGATTTCCAACTCACTGAGGATGTAGAAATCGCTAACCCTGAGCATCAGGTTTGCACGCTCAATGAAAGTGGATCGATTCGTCTTGAAGCGAAGGTCACCAAGGGTCGTGGCTATGTTCCAGCGGATGCACGTGATACGGCTGAAAGTGCCGAGGAAACTCGACCAATCGGTGTGCTTCGACTGGATGCCTCATACAGCCCTTTGCGTCGCGTGTCTTACAGTGTTGAAAGCGCGCGGGTAGAGCAGCGAACGGATTTAGACAAACTGATTCTCGATCTCGAGACAAATGGTACGATCGATCCTGAAGAAGCGATCCGACGTGCGGCGACTATTCTGCAGCATCAGTTAGCGGTATTTGTTGACCTTGATAACGAGGGCGAGCAGGTTGTTGAGGAAAAGGAAGACGAAGTCGATCCTATCCTTATTCGACCGGTGGACGATTTGGAGTTGACCGTGCGCTCAGCCAACTGTTTGAAAGCGGAAAACATTTACTATATCGGTGATCTGATACAACGCACCGAAGTAGAGTTATTGAAAACACCAAACCTGGGCAAGAAATCCCTGACCGAGATCAAAGATGTGCTGGCGACCCGCGGATTATCCTTGGGTATGCGTCTTGAAAATTGGCCGCCGCCGAATCTTCATGGTGGCCGAATATAGGCTATCGCCGCATAAAGCGGATATAGAACCAGACTAGAAATACCAGATAGGGCATAGGAACGAACCATGCGTCATCGAAAGAGTGGCAGACAGCTCAATAGAAATAGCTCGCACAGGCAGGCAATGTTTCGCAATATGGCAGCGTCTTTAATAGAAAGCGAAGTCATTAAGACGACCTTGCCAAAAGCAAAAGAGCTACGTCGCGTCGCAGAGCCGCTGATAACGCTCGCGAAGGAAGACTCGGTAGCAAATCGCCGTTTAGCTTTCTCGCGTACCCGCAGTAAAGTGGCAGTTGGCAAATTGTTTGGCGAGTTGGGACCCCGTTACCAAGGCCGTCCAGGTGGTTATACGCGTATCTTAAAATGCGGCCATCGTGCTGGAGACGCGGCGCCCATGGCCTTCGTAGAATTGGTTGATCGCCCCATTGTCGACGCCGACGAATTAGATGCAGATTACTTAGAGGCTCAAGAAGAAGCGCAAGGAGCGGCGCAAGAAGAGACTCAGGAAGCGGCTGCTGAAGCTGAAGCCGTGGAAGAGACGACTGCCGAGGCTGACGTCTCGAGCGAAGAAAGCGCTGACCCAGCGGCGGAAGACGATAAGAAGTAGTTCATCGTGAACGCAAGTTTTCATCCAACTCCGCGCACACTGATGGGCCCTGGCCCCTCAGATGTGCACCCGCGAGTGCTTGGTGCTATGGGCAAGGCCACAATTGGCCACCTGGATCCAGAATTCATCGGCCTGATGGAAGATATCAAGGATCTGCTACGTTACTGCTTTCGCACCGCTAATACTTTAACGCTACCATTGTCTGCGCCCGGGTCCGCGGCGATGGAAGCCGCATTCGCTAATTTGTTGGAACCTGGCGACAAGGTCATTGTCTGCATTAACGGTGTGTTCGGCATGCGTATGGCAGAAAATGTCCGTCGTATGGGCGGCGAACTGGTCACCGTTGAGGACGAATGGGGCACTCCGGTTGATGCTGCAAAATTACAGGATGCCTTGACTCAGCATCCGGACTCCAAAATAGTGGCCTTCGTGCACGCTGAAACCTCTACTGGGGTGTGCTCGGATGCTAAAACTCTGTGTGCCATGGCGGCTCAGGCCGGCTGTCTATCCATTGTAGACTCAGTCACTGGCCTCGCCGGGGTCGAATTACTCGTTGATGAATGGGCTGCGGATGTCACGTATTCCGGTACCCAGAAGTGTTTATCGGCGCCACCTGGAATCAGCCTTATTACCTTTAGTGACAAGGCAGCGGCCAGAGTGCAGTCGCGCAATACCCCGGTGCAGAGCTGGTTTTTGGATCTATCACTGTTGATGGCTTACTGGCAGGGTGAGGGCGCACGCACCTATCACCATACGGCGCCCGTGAATGCAATGTACGGTCTGCACGAAGCGCTATTAATGGTCAAAGAAGAAGGGATCGAAAACGCCTGGCAGCGACACTGGGACATGCATGGATTGTTGGCTGAAGGTGTACGATCCTTGGGTCTGGATTTTATCGTTGCTGCTGAATGTCGTCTGCCGCAACTGAATTTAGTCCGCTGCCCCGAAGGTTTGGACGAAGCGGCTGTACGCAGGCGCTTACTCGAAGAGTACAATTTGGAAATAGGCGCAGGGCTGGGAGCGTTTGCTGGTAAGGTATGGCGCATTGGTCTGATGGGCTATTCAGCGCGACGCGAAAACGTCGAACTGTGCATAAGCGCGCTGCGCAGCTGTATCTAAACGATCCTAGCCTGCAAGCAGCGGGCGCAAAAATTGACCGGTGTGGGATTTCTTTACCTTAACGACTTGTTCGGGTGTGCCTGTAGCCACGATATGCCCACCCCCTGAGCCTCCCTCTGGTCCCAAATCGATAACCCAGTCTGCGGTTTTAACCACATCCAAATTGTGTTCTATCACCACTATGGTGTTGCCCTGATCGCGTAGTCGATGCAATACCTCCAACAATTGAGCGATGTCGTGGAAGTGCAGCCCCGTAGTTGGTTCGTCAAGAATGTAGAGAGTCTGGCCGGTGTCGCGTTTCGACAATTCGCGAGACAGTTTCACGCGTTGTGCCTCACCGCCGGAGAGTGTCGTTGCAGATTGGCCGAGCCGGATATAAGACAGGCCAACATCTACTAACGTCTCTAGTTTACGCGACAACATTGGCACCGCTGCAAAAAACTCTCTGGCTTCCTCAATGGTCATTTCCAGCACTTCGTTAATGTTCTTGCCTTTGTAGCGGATATCGAGGGTCTCTCGGTTGTAGCGCTTACCGTGGCAGACATCGCAAGGCACATAGATATCAGGAAGAAAGTGCATCTCCACTTTAATCACGCCATCACCCTGGCAGGCCTCACAACGGCCGCCTTTGACGTTAAAGCTGAAGCGGCCTGGTTTATAGCCTCGGGCGCGAGCTTCGGGCACTTGGGCAAAGAGTTCGCGAATAGGCGTAAATAGGCCGGTATAGGTTGCTGGATTAGAGCGCGGTGTGCGGCCGATAGGGCTCTGATCGATATCAACCACCTTATCCAAATGTTGCAAACCATCGATGCTTTCATAGGATTGTGGTTTGAGCGTGGTGGCTTTGTTCAACTCAGTAGCAGCTAATGGATAAAGGGTGTGGTTGATGAGCGTTGACTTGCCCGAGCCCGACACACCAGTAATGCATGTAAAGAGTCCGCAGGGAATGTTTAGGGTTACATTCTGTAAGTTGTTACCGCTCGCGCCTGTCAAAATCAGGCTTTTGTCTTGCCGCAATGCGGTTCTTTTTTTCGGCAGGGCGATTTGCTTTTTGCCGCTCAGATACTGCCCGGTAATTGATGTTTTGGTGTTGGCCACCTCTTTAAATGAGCCCTGCGCAATGATCTTGCCACCGTGAACCCCGGCACCGGGACCAATATCAATAAGATGATCCGCTCTGCGCATCGCTTCCTCATCGTGCTCAACAACCAGCACGGTGTTGCCAAGGTCACGCAGGTGTTCCAGCGTCTTCAGTAGTCGCTCGTTATCTCTTTGATGTAAACCGATGGACGGCTCGTCGAGGATGTACATGACGCCCACCAGTCCGGCACCAATTTGGCTTGCTAAGCGAATACGTTGTGCCTCGCCGCCTGATAGCGTCTCCGCACTTCGGTCTAAGGTCAGGTAGTTTAGGCCTACATCTACTAAGAACTGCAAGCGTGCCTGAATTTCTTTGAGAATTTTCTCGGCGATGGTGGCTTTTTGTCCCCGCAGTTTGAGCTTAGCAAAGTGCTCAAGGGTCGCCGCTACAGATCCATGGGTGACACTGGGCAGATTCGTCCCGCCAATAAAAACATGGCGTGATTCCTGACGTAACCGTGTTCCCCCACAATCCGGACAATCAGCGACGCGTAAGTACTTTTGTAGGTTCTCTCGCACCATAGAGGATTCGGTTTCGTGAAAACGCCGCTCCATATTCGGTAATACGCCTTCAAAACGATGGCGTCGATGTATGATGTCGCCGCGATCGTTGGCATAACTAAAGTCAATCTGCTGGCGGCCACTGCCATGCAGTATTACGTCTTGGTGTTTCTTGCTGAGTTTTTTGAAGGGTACTTCAACATCGAAACCGAAATGATCAGCCAGTGAACTGAGCATGTGGAAGTAGTAAATGTTGCGCCTATCCCAGCCTCTTATAGCGCCTTCAGCAAGGGAAAGGTCTGGGTCTGCAACCACCAGAGCCTCGTCGAAGAATTGTGTCACTCCTAGGCCGTCGCAACTGCTGCATGCGCCTGCGGGGTTATTAAAGGAGAACATTCTTGGTTCCAATTCTGCAATTGAATAGCCGCAGCTGGGGCACGCAAATTTAGCGGAGAACACTATCGGGTCGGCATCTGGGTCATCCATATCAGTCACTAGGGCAACACCGTCAGATAGTTCCAGCGCAGTTTCAAAGCTTTCGGCTAGGCGCTGCGCAACATCACTGCGTACCCGTACACGGTCAACGACAGCTTCGATGGAGTGTTTCTTGTTTTTGTCGAGCGCCGGGGCTTCATCGAGATCCACGACTAAGCCATCGATACGCACGCGGACAAATCCGTTGCTGCGTAGTTCTTGAAAAACATGCAGGTGTTCTCCCTTACGCTCATCTACGATGGGCGCGAGCACCATGACGCGTTTATCGTCAAGCTGCTCTATCACTTGGTCGACCATTTGACTGACGGTTTGCGCATCAAGGGGTAAATCATGGGTAGGGCAACGCGGCTCTCCAACCCGGGCGTACAGTAACCGTAAGTAATCGTAGATTTCAGTAATCGTACCCACGGTTGAGCGTGGATTATGCGACGTCGATTTTTGCTCGATGGAGATTGCTGGAGACAAGCCTTCGATATGGTCGACATCCGGCTTTTCCATCATCGACAGGAACTGGCGAGCGTAGGCAGACAGCGACTCCACATAACGGCGTTGACCTTCGGCATACAAGGTGTCAAAGGCCAGGGAGGATTTGCCAGAGCCGGAGAGTCCAGTAATTATGACTAGCTTATCCCGAGGAATGTCTAGATCGATATTGCGCAGATTGTGGGTGCGTGCACCCTTGACCGATATTGTATCCAATCGAATAAGCTCACTTCTGTGATGTGTTAAAAAGCATCCAACATAACTGGATCGTGGAGTACCGACAACACTATGACGGAGTTGGCGTGATGAACATGTGCAAGGATTTTCGGTTGGGGGTGGTGAACGCTTTAGACTACACTTGGAACCAATGTTTAGGCGGAGATCGACATGGCACGAGGCGTCAACAAAGTTATTTTAGTAGGGAACTTAGGTCGTGACCCTGAGACTCGATATGCGCAAAACGGTACAGCAGTGACGCGCTTTAGCGTAGCGACCTCGGAGTCTTGGCGAGATAAAGCTTCTGGAGAACAGCAGGAAAGAACGGAATGGCACAATGTCGTGTGCTTTGCGCGTTTAGGCGAAATCGCCGGCGAATATTTGCGCAAAGGCTCGAAGGTTTACATCGAGGGACAGTTGCGTACGTCCAGTTGGGAAGCCGATGGTCAGAAGAAATATCGCACCGAGATCAATGCCAGGGAAATGCAGATGCTCGATAGTCGCGGCAGTATGGAAGGGGGCGGTGGCCAAATTAGCCCGCCGCCGTCGGGATTCGATTCTGCGCCCCCCCAAGCGCCTGCCGGCATGTCTATGGATAATTCGCCGACCCTGTCTGATGAAAGCGACTTTGAAGACGATATTCCATTCTAGTAATGCACAGATAGCTTAGACCGTTGCGACGAAACCGAACAGCATCAGGCCTAGGGCAATGCGGTAGTAGACATAGGGACGCATGCCTGTGCGCTCAACCAGGGCAATGAAAAAGTGAATACACACGTAGGCACTTAAACCGGCTAACGTCGCCGCACTCAGCATAATTAAGGCTTCGCTCAGCAGTTCAGTAATGCTCAGGTCCAGCATCATCAAGAGCTGCGCGCCCAAAATTGTCGGTATCGCTAACAAGAACGAAAAATGCGCACTCTGAGTTCTCCCCAGGCCAATCATTAGAGCCGCGGTGATGGTTATACCCGAGCGCGAGGTACCGGGGATAAGCGCGATGCACTGCGCCAGGCCGATTAATATTGCAGCCGGGAAGGTCAGCGTTTTCTGTTGCTGTGGCCGAGAATCTGCATACCAAAGTACTAGACCAAAGACCAAGGTTGTTGTCGCGATGACGGTAATTGAGCGAAGAGTGCTGTCTATGACATCTTTTGCCAAAAAGCCGACGATCACGATAGGTAAAGTTGCGATGGCTAATTGCAGCACCTGTCTAACGTCAGCGTCACCGTCGTTTGCGTTCAGTACTGCGCGCCAACCCCGTGTGCGCAGTTGTGCTGGTGTCCCTATGGTTGCTAAAAGCATGGTGGCGATCTCGGTTCGAAAGTAGGCGATCACTGCGATCAGTGTGCCAAAGTGCACAGCGACGTCGAAAGCGAGGCCTTGGTCCGGCCAGGCAGTCAATTGTGCAGGGATGATGAGATGAGCGGAGCTAGAGATCGGCAAAAATTCGGTAATGCCCTGGATCAAACTCAAAATGATTAATTGCAACCAATCCATATTGGTTCGATTCCTTTGCTAGAAAGCTCGTATGCCTAAAACCCAAGCATAGCATTGCCAGTGGATGAACAACGCAGATATAGTTTTCCACGTATATTAACGCGAGAGTTTAGTGTCACAGAAGCCACAGATTAGTCCTGATGGGCAGAACAGCATGCCGATTTTTCCGTTACG